>NZ_CEYAEZ010000002.1:0-75997 GCF_982781345.1 Desulfovulcanus sp. | reverse complement strand
TCTTTGTACCAGCATGAAAGAAACCAAGACTGAAATAACCCATGGAAATTAAGTTTATAAAAAGGTTTGGCTACAAGCTCAGAAAAGACGTAACTTGCCAACAAAAAACATAAAGGGAGGCCTTATGTTGTTACGCAAACGTGCTTGGGACATCATGCGAGATGATTTTCCTTATGTTGAGGAAGATGCCAGTTTGAGCAAAGTTATCAGAAAATTAAAGGAGAGTCAGGAAGAAAGTCCAGACAACAACTGTGTCCTGGTCTATTCCAAAAAGAAAAAATTTTTAGGCATAATTTCCATGTGGAATATAATCCAGGCCATGGGTCCATGTCTGCTAAAAGAAGCAAAATTGGGAGAACAGGAAGCTGATTGGGATTTGGCCTTTCATCGAGCCTGTCGCACCTGCTCCCATGTTGGAATCGAGGAACTAATCCAAAAAGACGTCCCCGTGGTTAAACCCAGCGACCCCCTGGCCAGGATAATGGAAATTTTTCTTGATTATCGACGCGGACGGGCCGTAGTCGAGGAAGGAGGAAAAGTGATCGGCCTGATATTACTTTCTGATTTGTATAAAGAAATAGCTCGTGATGTTGAGAAGTGGTAAAAAATAAGCCAGGGACAAGCCCTGGCTTATTTTTTTATTTATTATGCTCGTCTAGTTGAACGAGAGGCCAGATTTCATCAACATTTTCTACTGTTTTGACCTTAACCTTCCGTCTGAGTTCTCTGGGTATATCTTCCAAGTCTTTTTTGTTCTGAGCGGGAATAATTACCTTCTTTATTCCCGCGCCTACAGCTGCCAGTATCTTTTCCTTAATTCCGCCCACAGGCAACACCCTTCCTCTCAGGGTAATCTCACCGGTCATGGCAATATCATTGCTGACAGATTTATTGGTCAAGGCCGAAATAAGAGCCGTAACCATGGTTACCCCTGCCGAGGGACCATCTTTTGGAGTTGCACCGGCCGGAACATGGATATGGATGTCTTTTTTCTCGGCAAAATCATCATCCAATTCGAACTTATAGGCCCGACTGCGAGCATAGCTCAAGGCAGCCTGAGCACTTTCCTTCATGACATCTCCCATCTGACCGGTAAGGATAAGTTTTCCTTTACCCGGCATTATGCTAACCTCGATATGCAGGATTTCGCCTCCATAAGGAGTCCAGGCTAAACCGAGAGCAACTCCAGGAGGAAGTGACTTCTCTCGATCTTCATCCAGAAACCGGGGGGGGCCTAAAAGTTTATTCAGCCGCTTAAGTGTGATACGAAAAGGTCCTTTTTTCCCTTCCACCACCATCCTGGCTACCTTGCGACAAATATTGCCTATTTCTCTTTCCAGATTTCTCAGGCCTGCTTCCCGGGTATAATATCTGATTGTTTTAGCCAGGACACTATCAGTAATCTGTATGTCCTCAGGTTTAAGACCATTTTCTTTAATTTGTCTTGGCAAGAGATATTTTCTGGCAATTTTAATCTTTTCCTGTTCAGTGTATCCTGGAATCCGGATAGTTTCCATGCGGTCGAGCAAAGCAGGTGGTATCGTATCCAGTATATTAGCGGTACATATAAACATCACTTTAGATAAATCAAAAGGAACATTTAAATAATGGTCAGTAAAGCTGTAATTTTGTTCCGGATCAAGAACTTCGAGCAAAGCCGAAGAAGGATCTCCTCTGAAGTCAGTGCCCACTTTATCTATTTCGTCCAGCATAAAAACAGGATTTTTTGTCCCGGCTTCTTTCATCCCCTGAATAATTCGTCCTGGCATAGAACCAATATACGTCCGGCGATGCCCTCTGATTTCAGCTTCATCACGCATTCCACCCAAAGACATGCGCACAAACTTTCTATTTAGAGCCCGGGCAATAGACCTACCCAGAGAAGTTTTACCTACTCCCGGAGGTCCGACAAAGCAAAGGATAGGACCTTTCATCTTGGGGTTTAATTTTCGTACACTTAAATATTCCAGAATCCTCTCTTTGACCTTTTCCAGATCATAGTGGTCCTCGTTAAGAATTCTTTCTGCCTCTTTTATGTCGATGCGATCACGAGAAGTCTTCTTCCAAGGTAGTTCAACCAGCCAATCCAGATAAGTGCGGATAACTGTGGCCTCAGAAGATTCAGGATGCATGCTTTCCAGCCTTTTAAGCTGCTTTTCTGCTTCCTTTAACACTTTGGCTGGCAACCCTGCCTTCTTCAGTGCCTGGCGTAGTTCTTCTATCTCTTCGGCTCCCTCCCCGGTATCACCAAGTTCCTTACGAATCGCTTTAAGCTGCTCTCTTAAAAAATACTCGCGTTGGGCCTTGTCCATGCCTTCCTTGGCCATATTCTGAATCTTGGCCTGCATGGTGGCTACTTCTACTTCTTTGGCTAGCTGTTGGTTGACCAGTCTAAGACGCTCAATGGGATCCTCACATTCCAAAATTTTCTGTGCTTCTGGCGTTTTCATACGCAGGTTTGAGGCAATGAGGTCAGCTAATCTACCATGATCATCAACACTATTTAAAACAGCCATAATTTCAGTGGCATCAATTCCGCGCATGGTTAAAATGCGTTCACTTTGCTCTCTGGCTGCCCTAAGCAGAGCTTCTTCTTCAGGACCAAATTCTTTTACCTCTTTTTCTTTTATCAACTCTACCTCAACCAGATCAAAAGGCTCCTGCTGAAGAAATTCTTTGATCCTAGCCCGCCTTAGTCCTTGGACCAGCACTTTAAGCCGGCCATCAGGCATCTTTAGCATGCGCATAATCATGCCTACAGTACCTGTGTGATAGATATCATCCGGGCCTGGATCATCTATCTTCTCGTCTTTTTGGGTACAAATTAATATGTATCTATTTTTATTTAGGGCCGCATCAACAGCCTGAATGCTCTTTTCGCGGCCCACAAACAAAGGTAGAATCATGTAGTTAAAAACCACGATATCTCGCACTGCTAAAAGCGGAAGAGTGGTAGGGATATCTAATTCATCAGTTTCGTGTTGTTCATTTTTCTTTTCTTTAATAGGATTTTCACCTTGATCTTGCTCAGAAAACCGAGAATCAAATTTTTCTTCATTCATGGCACTTACTCCATTCCTCATTCGTGATTCTTTAAGAAGAGTGGCTAGGCTTTCACTCTGCTCTCAATATGCTAATATGCTGCCAGTTCCCTCTATGATGCGAATATAAAAACAAAACTTTACTATCTCTACAATATAAAAAATTTAAAATTCAACATGTTGTCAAAAAATGAAATTTTTTTAACAAGTTTTAACCTCTTATTTCAAATTTATCATAAGTCTTGTCATAATCAATGAATTCACAATGAACACTCTCAACACGGCTCAATGGTGAACCCTGGAATAATCGTTTTTTTAACTCATTTAAATTTTCCTCATCACCCTGAGCCAAAATCTCCACCTGTCCCTCTTTCAAGTTCCTGACCCAACCGGTAAGATTCAAGTTTTTGGCCTGATCATGTGTCCAGGCTCGAAAATAAACCCCCTGAACCTTGCCACTGACAAGACAATGCATGCTTTTCATGGCTAAATCCTCCTTTTATTGCACAGATGAAAACCTTCTTTTCATTATCTCGCTCTCTGAGCTTGCCTTCTTTACATATTTCTCTCTTCTTGAAAACTAAAATAATTATCTCGAGTAATGATGATATGATCCAGAACTCGAAGTCCCAAATCTTGAGCAATTCTTTGCAGTCTTTCGGTCAGCTGGAAATCTTGTGGAGAAGGTCTAGGATCACCTCCTGGATGATTGTGTAATAAAATCAGCCCACTAGCCTTAAGCTCCAATGCCCGGGCAATGACTTCCCTGGGGAAAACAAGGGCTTGATCAACAGTACCGGAACAAAGTTTTTCAAAGGCAAGAAGTCCGTTTTTGGTATTCACCAGAATGATCCAAAATTCTTCAATTTCTAAAAAACAAAGTCTGGTTCTAGCTAGGCCGGCAACTTTTCCCGGAGAATCCAAGACAATTTTAGGTTTGAAATCCGATTGCTCTAGCCGGCTCCAAAACTCTCGCCATAAGAGCCAGAAAGTACTGATTCCATGACCTATACCCGGAGTCTGCTCAAGTTCACTTGTTCTTGCAAAAAGAATTTCTTTAAATGAGCCAAATCGATTCAAAAGCTCTTTTGCAAGAGGCTTAGTGTCCTTACGTGGAAGAGCATAGCCCAAAAGGAGTTCTAATACCTCATGATCCTCTAATAATGAGGGTTCTTTGCGTAGCTTTTCCTTTAGTCTCTTCCTATGTCCTAAATAATGGGGCTGATTTTTCATATTAATAGACACTATTTGGGGTTGGGGCAAGAGGTATTTCGTGATTTGCGATTGATCTTGCTACTTAATAAAACAATGAGGAAGCTTTAACTATGAAAATAATCTATTAATTTTGCTGTTAGGATTTCAAGTGCCTGTTCCGCTGTGTACTGGCCGGTTTTAACATTTACTTCAGCTTCCAGGGCCAGATCAAAAATAAGTGAAAGTTTTTTTAGACCGAGTTTTTGAGCCAGGCTTTTCTTCTGATTCTTAAGTTTTGGATAAAGGGAGACGTGCTTTTCATCGCCCGTGACTAGCTGCCATAGTATTCTGGCTTCCCGAACTAATAACCCTAAAAAAGGGAAAAAAAATTCTCCACCTCTTTGCTGCTCTCGCAGAACTTTGGACCAAAGCTTGATATCCTGACCTTTGGTCTGTATTCCCTTGAAAAAGGCGAATATATCTATATCCGCATAAGAATTAAGTACAGCAAGGTCAACAAGTTCAATGTGCTCACGCTGCCCTACGTAAATTTCCAGCTTTTTAAGTTCGTTATTTAAAGTTGTACTGTCCTCAGGGGCCAGACTTACCATGACATTTAAAACCTGGGGAGTAATTTTTTTCCCATGTCTTTTGGCCCATTTTGTAATGTAATCTGGCAAACTAGCCCTGGTTAGTCCTGGATTTTGCCATATCCATCCTTTTTTGTTGGCTATATCCCAATATTTTTGCTTCTCAATGACCTTAGGAATTTTAGGTTTGCCTCTCTCCCAGGGTTTTTCCAGACAAAAAAAAGGCCATATACTGGCCTTAAAACCTTTAAGATACCGACTTAAATCCGACCAGAAGTCTGCTGGCAATTGTTCACAACGCCGCAAAATGATCACTTGGCCGGTACCAAAAAGATCAGGCTGACTTAAAGCAGACCAAAAGTTATCTGACAGGGGTTCATCTCCCCAGAAGATTTTTTTATTCCACTTTTTATGAGGGAAATTATCCAGCTGTCTCTGAATGTAATCTTGAATAAGACTTAAATCCGGACAGATACAAAAGGTAAAACCTGGTCGATTCATCAAATTGTAGGGGGTTAAATTGTAGAGTTTAAAGTCCTCACTTTTTTAAAAACGATTTCCCAGACGATCCAACACCAGGTCCAAGGCCCTTTCCACGGCTTCTTCTGTAGCGACCTTTTTTTCGCTTTCATTATAAAAGGATTTATTCCCATTAATCAAACCAGAAGTCCAGATGAGTGTTTTATCCATGGCGGAGAACATGAGTACTTCTAAAGCCACTCGGGCTACATATTTTATTGATTGATCATTTTCACCTTTAATACTGCTAGCCGTAGAAATCTCCTTGATGTTTACTCTTATCAGAACTTCCGCCTTATCCTTGCTCACCCACCTAACCTGACCGCGCCTGGTAAGTTCCTCGCGCAGATAAGACCTTATCTTGGGCTCTAGCCACGACTCCTGTGAAGGATTAACTACTCGTGATATATATAGAGAAGTATAACCCCGCGGCAGGGTTACGGGAGAAAAGGAAGAAAAATGATAGCCACATCCACACAGTAAAAAAATCAACAAAAAGATAATTGGTCGTTGTTTCATTGTTTAAAATTCAGGCATTAAAGGTAAAAAGGCTAACAGGTTAAGATAATAAAATTTTCTTTTAATCTATTCACCTATTAACCTCTTTACCTTTTCACCTTTTATTTAGCTACAATATTTACCAGCTTTTTAGGCACGACAATAACTTTAACAATATTTTTGCCCTGGATATGTCTTTGCACATTGACGTCTGCCAAGGCTTTGCTTTTGATCTCGTCCTCGCTTGCCTCTCTGGGAACTGAAATTTTGGCCCTGAGCTTTCCATTGACCTGGATGATAATAAGAATTTCATCTTTTATAAGGGCCTTTTCATCATATTCAGGCCATGAGACTTCAGCCAGGCGATTTTTGTATCCCACCTGTTCCCAGAGCTCTTCACATATATGAGGAGCAATGGGAGACAACAGAACTAGAGCCGTACTAATGGCAGAGGAAAGAAGCTTTTGTCCATTTTCTGACTGCTTTAGTTCTTCTTTTAAAGCATACAAGGTATTAGTAAGTTCCATGATAGCGGCAATGGCTGTATTAAACTGGAATTTATCTTTAACATCCCGGGATACCTTGTAGATGGTTTCGTGTTCCTTGCGGCGAAGTTCCTTTTCTGGCGAACTCAAGGAGTCACCATCTATTTCAATGGCTACACCAACAGGAGATAAAATGGGTAAAAGCTCTTGAACCAAACGCCAGAGCCGGTTTAAAAATCTGTGTGCCCCTTCTATGCCTGAGTCACTCCATTCCATGTCTTTTTCCGGTGGGGCTGCAAATAAGCAGAAAAGGCGCACTGTGTCTGCGCCATAGCGATTAATCATCTCATCAGGGTCAACTACATTGCCCTTGGACTTGGACATTTTGGCCCCGTCTTTTAAGACCATACCCTGGGTAAGTAGATTGGCAAATGGCTCATCAATATCCATATACCCAAAATCTCTCAGGGCTTTGACAAAGAAACGGGAATAAAGAAGGTGCAAAATAGCATGCTCAATTCCACCAATGTATTGATCCACAGGAAGCCAATATTTGAGAGCCTCTGGATCAAAGGGAGCGTCATCTTTGCGGGAATCAGTATATCGGGCAAAATACCAGGAGGACTCAACAAAAGTATCCATAGTGTCTGTCTCTCGCCTGGCCGGCCCATTACATCTGGGGCAGTTGGTATGTAAAAACTCATCATATTCGGGCAATGGAGACCGACCATCTGGCCTTGTCTTGACATCTAAAGGCAAAACAACTGGCAAGTCCTCTTCTTTGACCGGCACAATGCCACACTTCTCGCAATAAACCACCGGAATAGGCGCACCCCAGTACCTTTGTCTGGAAATATTCCAATCCCGCAGGCGATAATTGACTGTCCTTTTACCCAAACCCTTTTCTTCCAGGTACTCAGCAATCTTTATTTTGGCCTCTTCATTCGGCAGGTTATTAAATTGATCAGAATTCACCAGATAGCCTTCTTCTGTATAGGCTGCGTCCATTGTGTCCGGTTCAAGAACAGTGTCTTCCGGCTGAATGACCACCTTGATTGGCAGGTTATATTTCCGGGCAAACTCAAAATCACGCTGATCATGGGCCGGAACAGCCATAACTGCGCCAGTTCCATATTCAACCAGGACGAAATTGGCCACATAAATGGGCATTTTAATGCCTGTTACAGGGTTTATGCAATAGCGACCAGTAAAAACACCTTCCTTTTCCAAATCCTCTGACGAACGCACTGTGCGGTCCATTTGGGCCACTTTTTGGATAAATGCGCGCACATCCTGTTCCTGGTCTGTACCTTGAATTAACTTTTCCACCAGAGGATGCTCTGGTGCCAAACTCATAAAAGTAGCTCCATACAAGGTATCCTGGCGGGTAGTGAATACTGTTATGGTCTCATCCATACCATCAACGCTAAAATCGATCTCCATGCCCTCGCTTTTACCGATCCAATTACGCTGCATTGTAAGAACCCGTTCAGGCCAGCCAGAAGACAGTTTGGGTAGAAAATCCAGGAGTTCTTCAGCATAATCTGTTATCCGTAAAAACCACTGCTCAAGCTCTTTTTGTTCCACCAGTGAGTCACAGCGCCAGCATAAACCCTCTTCCACCTGCTCGTTAGCTAGGACTGTCTGACATTTAGGACACCAATTAACTGGAGATTTCTTACGATAAACTAAACCCTTTTCCAAAAACTTAAGGAAAAATAATTGTTCCCACTTGTAATATTTGGGGTGGCAGGTGGCCAGCTCTCTGGACCAGTCATAAGAATATCCGAGTCGCTTTAGTTCTTCACGCATATAGTCAATATTTTCATAGGTCCATTTGGCCGGATGCACATTACGTTTAATGGCAGCGTTTTCTGCTGGCAGACCAAAGGCATCCCAGCCCATAGGATGGAGAACATTATAACCCTGCATACGCTTAACCCTGGCCACGACGTCGCCTATGGAATAGTTGCGTACATGTCCCATGTGAATACGACCGGAGGGATAGGGAAACATCTCCAGTACATAGTACTTAGGCCGGTCATCCTTGTGTGTGACATGAAAATATTTCTCTTTCTCCCATATTTCTTGCCACTTTTGTTCTATTTCCTGGGGATTATAATTTTTCACAGCCATTTCCTTCTCCATCTAAAGTTTTAAGTTGTTGTTCAGCGCAACCCTTTTTCAAAATGAACAACAAGTTGTCTGGCTCCAGTTTAGAATTTACAATCTTATTTTTTAAGTTGTTTAAAAATATTAAGTACCAAACAAGCAACGAGATGCGGATAATTTCTTGTAATTTTAGCACATTCTGTGAAGTTGCAAGTTTTAATAACTGTCTAGTTAGCTCTTTTAAAAAAATTTAAAGCTTTAAACTTAAAACTTAAAGCTTTTTTATTTTGCTCATTTTGCTGCTCATCAACTGACCTTAATGTTAGATCATATTTTGGCCGCAAGACTAAATGAGTAAAACTCTTTTCCCATTTCTGAACTTCTTTTTTAATCATTTCTTTTTCTTCTTTGACCGGGAGATAAACAATTGCATCAAGATTATACTCCGGCCAAAAAAGAGCTCCCCACTTAGACATGGCCTGATCAAGGGGAAGGTGAAAAATATTAACTAGATCAAAAATATTTAAGCACCACTGGTGCAAGTGCAAATTAATCAGGCATTTGGCTAAGTCAGCCGTCCATGCCTTAGCCGGTTTATTAGGAGAAACATAATAGTGAAGCTCCCAGACTCGATTATCTCGGTGTGGCCAAGACTTAATAGTCGGATGTGATGGCTGATCTTGAGTAAGCTCAGGCAAAAAAATGCGTGGTAAATCCGTAGGACAAGAATTAAAATCCCTTACAAATCCCAAATTTACCATTTTCTACATCTCTAGCCACAGCATCGAGGATACCATTGACAAAGTTTCTAGAATTTTCATCCCCGAATAATTTAGAAAGCTCCACGGCCTCATTAATAGCTACCTTTAAGGGGATATCTTCTCGCTTGATCATCTCATAAAGAGCCAGCCTAAGTATAGTCAGTTCAATTTTGGCAATACGCTCGATCTTCCAGTTCCTGGAATATGAGGCAATGATCTGGTCTAACTCTTTGTAATTTTGGCCAACTCCTTGAATCAATTCCCAAGCAAAGGAACTCTCTTTAGGTAGAGGAGTCTTGCTGGAATCTGGAAAATTGTCATAAGTGCGCTCTAGATGTTCCATGCTAAGATCAGAGAAATTCATAGAGTAAAGAACCTGAAAGGCATAAATCCGCTGCGCACGCCTGGAATTTGATCCTTTATTACTCTTAACTCGATCCCGTTTTCCGCGGGACGTTCCGCTTTTTAATTCTGAAGAATTTTTGTTTTTTTGAAGACTCATTGATTCGTAAACTTCCACCCCCGCTTTCCGCGAGACGTTCCGCTATATGCTTATTTAAATTTGTTCGAGGACCCGAATCGTTTCCAAAACTGCTGCTGCTGCCTCTACACCCTTGTTGCCTGCTTTACTGCCGGCACGTTCAATAGCCTGCTCCAGGGTGTCTGTAGTCAGAACGCCAAATCCAATGGGAGTTCCGGTTTCCAGTGATGTCTGAGCAATACCTTTACTGACCTCGGCGGCCACATAATCAAAGTGAGGGGTAGCTCCGCGAATAACCGCCCCCAGGCAGATAATACCATCATATTCATTTTTCTGGGCCAATTTTTTGGCCACCACTGGCATTTCAAAGGCCCCGGGAATTTTGACAATGGTTAAATTTTCTCGCAGGGCTCCGTGACGGACAAGATAATCAACCGCCCCACCAACCAGTTTGTCCACGATAAAATCGTTGAACCGGCTAGCAACAAGGGCAAATTTTAAATCCTTGGCATCTAGTTTGCCTTCAATGATATTGATGTCTAACATCTTGATACTCCTTCATTAAATGACGAGTGATGCTATCGCACTTTTCACTCATGAACCAATGACTCATTAACTCTTCATTTTCAAAAGATGGCCCATTTTTTCCTTCTTGGTCTTTAAATAACAGAGATTTTCTTCACAAGGCTGCACTTCAATGGGCACCCTTTCCACCACTTCAAGACCATAACCTTCAAGGCCAATAATTTTCTTTGGATTATTGGTCATAAGACGCATTTTACTTATTCCAAGATCCACTAGAATTTGTGCCCCGATACCATAATCCCTTAAATCCGGGGCGAACCCAAGTTCTAGATTGGCTTCAACAGTGTCTTTGCCCTGATCCTGCAGAGCATAGGCGCGAATTTTATTACCTAAGCCAATCCCCCGACCTTCCTGTCGCATATACAGAATGACACCTTGGCCTTCCTGCTCTACCATTTGCATGGCAGTTGTCAGCTGATTGCCACAATCACAACGCAATGAGCCAAACACATCTCCAGTCAGACACTGGCTGTGCACTCTCACCAGAACTGGGTCATCTTTCTCCCACTCTCCCTTGACCAAGGCCAAGTGCGTGTAATCATCTATCTCACTCTCATAGGCAATGGCTTTAAAATGACCATAACTAGTAGGAAGTTCGGCTTCAGCGACTCTATGTACAAGAGAGTCAAATTTAGATCTATATCTAATAAGATCCTCAATAGTGCAAATCTTTAAATTATGCTCGGCAGCAAACTTTTCAAGATCAGGCATTCTGGCCATATTCCCGTCGTCGCGCATGATTTCACAGATGACAGCAGCAGGTTTAAGTCCTGCCAAACGGGCAAGATCAACGCTACCTTCGGTCTGGCCGGCTCTGACCAACACGCCTCCCTTCCTGGCCCGTAAAGGGAACACATGGCCTGGAGTGGCGATATCATCAGGGGTTACATCGTCCTGCACAGCTGTAAGTATAGTTGTAGCTCGATCATAAGCAGAAATACCTGTTGTCACACCCTGCTTGGCCTCTATGGACACGGTAAAAGCCGTACCAAATTTAGAAGTGTTCTTTTGGGCCATCATGGGCAAACCCAATTTGTCCACCCATTCGGGAGCCAGAGCCAGACAGATGAGTCCCCTACCATATTTGGCCATGAAATTAATGGCTTCGGGGGTGATTTTCTCCGCGGCAATGGTCAAATCTCCTTCGTTCTCACGATCTTCGTCATCAACTAAAATAACCATCCGCCCCTGACGGATTTCTTCGATGGCTTCTTCAATAGTACATTTAGGCATAGTAATCCCTCTGTTTATCAGTTTTGCTCATAGCTGACAGCTCGTGGCTTTTTTATAATTGACTTCAATTTAATCACTAACGCCCATGGCCCCTGGTCCTGTAAACCTTGTCTAAAACCCGTGCTTCCTTAAAAAATCTAAGGTTAATCCTTGAGAAGGCTGGGAGCGGGACTCGCCCTCCTGCCAAGGCTGAAGAATTCGATACACATACTTGCCTATAAGGTCAGTCTCCATATTCACCAGAGTGCCTGGCTTCCACGATGAGATGGTGGTTTCTTTTTGGGTAGCCGGTATAATATTTACTTCCAGATAATCCTGGCCACAATTATTGACGGTCAGGCTGATCCCGTCCAGGGCCACAGAGCCCTTAGGAATGACAAAAGGTGCCTGTTCTTTTGGAAAGCTTAAGCGATAGACTCTAGACTCCCCGGCCCTCTTGATGGTCTCTACCTTGGCCAGACAATCAATATGTCCGGAAACGAGGTGACCACCCAACCTATCACCAAGAGCCAGGGCCCGTTCCAGATTAACTTTGCTTCCAATCCCAAGAAGGTTCAGGTTTGTCCTGGATAAAGTCTCTTTTGATGCATAAACCAAAAACCAATTGCCCCCAAAGTCTTCTACAGTTAAACAGACGCCGTTTACGGCAATACTTTCTCCCAAGACATAGTCTTCCAAGGCAAAAAGAGGGCTTATGCGGATTCTACTCTCTTTCCCTCTGGGTTCAATACCTTGGATTTCACCTATTCCCTGAACCAGTCCTGTAAACATAGATTTAGCTCGTGGCTAATAGTTTTTATACAATTAAACTCCTCAACTTTCTGATTTGTACAATATATGAATTTTTTACACAAATTAAAGAGGACATTTTCTGAAATGCATTGCAAACGGGTTGGGTAACACATCTTGGTGAAGCTTGTGAAAATGCTGAGCATAGGGAGACAACTTCACAAAAATTTCGAGGTGCACCATAAATAGAGCAAATACCATGAGTAACATTTAACTAAAAAAACCCCTTTATGCACAGCCCGCAAGCAAGCCTTAGACATGTCCAACTCTTTGTTAGCATTGAAGAAAATATCCTCGTAAATTAACTCAGAAAGTTGAGTAAACTCTATCACAAATTAGCTATCACGATTTTTCATAAGGCGTAAGAATATATCCGGCCCGATCCTGCTTAAATTTGTAAGCCGAAAATTTATGGCCTCATCCATTGACTCTACTTTACGACCGCTAAAGCTTGAGGTGGCTGCATGGTCACCTAAAATTTTGGGCGCCAGAAACAAGCACAGCTCATCCACCAAATCCTGCTCTAAAAGACTTAAAGCCAATCTGCCCCCACCCTCGCATAAGGTATAATAAATTTTATATTCCTGAAACAAACGCTCAAAACCACTCCGCAGATCTAATCCCCGCCTTTGAGATTCTACGCTCTGTTTTTCTGTGTCTTCACCTCGTTCTAACTTTCCTGCTTCCCAACTTCCCAGCTTCTCATCTTCCAAAGGCAGCCCCCAGACCTGGCAGCCTAAACTCTTTAATCTCTCGGCCTGAGAAGAACTGGCCTTTTCTTGAGTGGTCCAAAAAATAGTTTGCGTTGCCCTCTCAGAGAGAAGATAAAAAGAGTCATCCGCCTCAGGCAATCTAGAGGTGACGATAACTGCCAGAGGCTGATTTACCTCTTCCCCTTCAAGCCGGCAAGTAAGTTTGGGGTTATCCGCATAAAAGGTGTTGCCACCAACAATAACAGCACCTGCCTGTGAACGTAAGCGATGTACTTCTTCCCTGGCCTTTGGACTTGTAATCCACTTGGAGTGGCCGTTATAAGTTGCAATTTTCCCATCCAAAGTTGAGGCGATTTTAAGGTAAGAATAGGGTCTTTTCTCCTGGGTCCAGGCAATGAAGTCGGCAATAAGATCCCCGCACTCCTCCTCTAGAATACCTGCTTCAACCCGGACTCCATTGGCTCGCAAAAACTCGATTCCTCCTCCCTGGACATGCGGGTTGGGATCCCTTGCACCTACAAAGACCTTTTTAATGCCAGCTTCTAAAATAGCTCTGGTACAGGGTGGGGTTTTACCATAATGATTACATGGCTCTAAGGTAACGAAAAGGGAAGTACTTTTCAGGTCAACACCTTTGTTTCTGGCCTCAGTAATGGCCTCCACCTCGGCATGAGCTTGACCATAGGCCTTATGCCAGCCCCTGGCCACTATTTGTCCATCCTTGACTATGACCGCACCAACACAGGGATTAGGCGCTGTTTTTCCCTTACCCTGTTTGGCTAGGTAGGCGGCCTGGAGCATAATCTGGTCTTTGTTCATACCTGATCTTACAAGTCCGAATTACGAATCAAAAGGCAAGAGTTTAAATTTGATCCCGGCCTCTTTGAGCATTTGTTGGGCCAGTTCATCCGGATAGCCTTCCGCAAAATAGATGGCGGTGGTGCCACAATTGATGAGCATTTTAGTACAGATAAGACATGGCTGGGTGGTGCAATAGATGGTGGCGCCCGCAATACTTACGCCGTGGACTGCGGCCTGGATGATTATATTTTGTTCGGCATGTAGCCCCCGGCACAGTTCATGTCTCTGGCCGGAAGGAATTTTTAGTCGTTCGCGCAAACAGCCAATGTCCAGGCAATGGGCAAGACCTGCCGGGGCACCATTATATCCTGTGGCCAGAATGCGCTTTTCCTTGACAGCTATAGCCCCTACCTTGCGCCTAAGACATGTGGATCTTTCCGCCACCAAGTGGGCGATGCGCATGTAATATTCATCCCAACTAAGTCTAGTGTCAGCCATAATATTATCGAAATGTTACCAGGCAAACAAAGGAAATTCACGCGCAAATTTTTCTACTTCTTGCCTTACTTCATCCAGTCTGGTGTCGTTCTCTCTGCTTTCTAAGGCTTTGACTATCCAGTCCACAATCTTATGCATATGCTCAGGCTTCATCCCCCTGGTTGTCAGAGCTGGAGTGCCAAGCCTGATCCCAGAGGTGACAAAGGGAGATCTTGTCTCAAAAGGAATTGTGTTTTTGTTTACTGTGATGCCTGCTTTGTCCAGGGCAATTTCCGCTTCTTTGCCAGTTATGTCCTTGTTAGTTAGATCAACCAGGATAAGATGGTTGTCGGTACCTCCGGACACCAGATTAAAACCGGCATCCACCAAGTCTTTAGCCAAAGTTTTGGCGTTTTCAATAACCATTTTTTGATACTCTTTGAACTCTGGCTTTAGTGCCTCACCAAGGGCCACGGCCTTGGCAGCAATAATATGCATTAATGGCCCGCCCTGGATTCCGGGAAAAATTTGGGAATTTAACATCTTACCAAATTCTTCAGAGCTCAATATCATGCCACCGCGCGGGCCACGCAAAGTTTTATGCGTGGTGGTTGTGGTAAAATGGGCAAAAGGGATCGGGGATGGATGTAGATCAGCGGCAATAAGACCTGCAATATGTGCCATGTCCACCATCAACTTAGCCCCAACCTTATCTGCAATCTCGCGGAATCTGGCAAAATCTATGGTCCTGGGATAGGCACTGGCTCCTGCCACGATGAGTTTTGGCTTGTGCTCAAGGGCCAGTTTCTCCACCTGGTCATAGTCAATGGTCCCGGTCTCTTTTTGTACCCCATAAAAAACAACATTATAAAGTTTTCCCGAAAAATTGACCGGGCTGCCGTGAGTCAAATGACCCCCATGTGAAAGGTTCATGCCCAGAATGGTATCACCGATTTCTACGGCGCCGAAATAAACTCCCATATTTGCTTGGGATCCGGAGTGTGGCTGAACATTAACATACTCGGCCTGAAAAAGTTTTTTTGCCCGCTCTCTTGCCAAATCTTCAGCCATGTCAACGAATTCGCATCCACCGTAATATCTTTTACCAGGATAGCCCTCAGCATATTTGTGTGTCATAACACTGCCCATTGCCTGGCGCACAGCAAGGGATGTAAAATTTTCCGAAGCAATAAGCTCCAGCTTGCTTATTTGTCGTTCTTCTTCCAGGGCAATAGCCTTAAATACTTCAGGATCTTTTCTCTTCAGTTCATCCATCATTATCTTATTTCTCCATGTTCAATGTACAATAAGGTATTAAGCTGAAAAATAGGTGATTACATTTACATAGATAATTTTATTTTTCCGACTTCCCTCTTATCTTCCTAACTTGCGACCCTCTATCCCTGAAACTTTCTAAATAAAATCGAACCATTCGTCCCGCCAAAGCCAAATGAATTGCACAAGGCAAACTGAATCTCTTTCTCTATTGACTTCCCGGGACAATAATTAAGATCACATTCGGGATCAGGATGTTCCAGGTTAATAGTTCCGGGAATTTTACTCTCAAAAATGCTGAGCACACTAAAAACACTTTCAATCCCACCTGCTGCTCCGAGCGTATGACCGATCATGGATTTATTAGCTGTAATAGGAATATTATAAGCATGTTGACCAAAAACTTTCTTAATGGCCCTGGTTTCACAAATATCATTTAATTTAGTGGAAGTGCCGTGGGCATTGATATGGTCGATATCCTCAGGATTCACTTCAGCCTCTTTAAGAGCACTCTGCATCGCCTGAGCCATACCTGCACCACTTTCCTCAGGAGCAGTCATATGATAGGCATCAGAAGAAGCTCCAAAACCAACAACTTCAGCATAAATCTTAGCCCCACGCTCCAGTGCATGCTCCAGGGATTCCAGAAGCAAAAAACCGCATCCTTCACCAATGACAAATCCATCCCGATCCTTGTCAAAAGGACGGCTGGCCTTTTGGGGCTCATCATTGCGTGTCGATAAAGCTCTCATGGCGTTAAAGCCTGATACAGCCATAGGTGTTATTGTTGACTCAACGCCACCTGTAATCATGGCCTTGACTCGCCCCAATTTAATGTCAGAGTAAGCATACCCTATAGCATGAAGGCCGGAGGCACAGGCTGAAGTAGTTGCCAGATTGGGACCTTTGGCTCCGGTTGCAATGGAAACCTGCCCGGAAGCCATGTTTGAAATCAACTGTGGGATGTAAAATGGAGAAACGCGCCTGGGCCCGGACTTCATCAATTTTGTATGAAATTCTTCAATGGTTTCTAAGCCTCCCAAACCGCAACCCAAAATGACCCCTAACTCATGTGCTTTCTCCTCTTGAGTGGACCAACCAGCATCTTCAACGAGCATTTTCGCTGCAGCAACTGCAAACTGGCAGAATCTGTCCAGCCTTCTGGCCTGTTTAGGAGACAGAAAGTCTTCAACCTTAAAATCCTTGACCTCGGCCGCAATTTTGGTCGCATAATCCTGACAGTCAAATCTGGTAATTTTATCGACTCCACTTACTCCAGCCAAAAGATTATCCCAGCTTTTTTGCAAATCGGGGCCAATAGGCGTTATGGCTGCCAGACCTGTGACGACAACCCTGTTGAGCATGACTACCTCGAAAAAGTTTAATGTTTTTTAATGTTTAATGTTTAGAGTATAGATATAAACGATCACAGAACTTTAGTTAAAAGGGTTCTCCACCTTAACCAATATAACAAGTTGTCGATAGTTTTTTGGGGCAGCCCCTAATGTGGCTACCCCCTGTGATCTTATTTATCCAGACCGATTTATTCCACCACTCAATGTGCCATTGGCAGGAAGGAAATCTGGCATCCAGATTACTGATTGGCCTTAATGAAATCGATTGCATCCTGCACTGTCCTGATTTGTTGGGCCTTTTCATCGTCGATTTCGATATCGAACTCCTCCTCCATGGCCATGATCAGTTCAGTGAGATCTAGGGAGTCTGCGCCAAGATCTTCCACAAATTTTGACTCTGGCTTTACTTCATCAGCAGATACACCCAATTGTTCCACAACAATTTCTTTAACTTTTTCCTCAACTGACATAGTTCCCTCCATGATTATTTTTGTTTAAAATGTAGCACTATTAAATTTTAACAAATAAAAAACATGAAAATATGTCGGGACTTGAGTGTAGAGTTTGGTAAACATAAACTTTTAAAATTAAAAAACTGACTTTTTAACTTAACACTCAAGCCTTCCAACTTCAAACTTTTTAAAGCCTACTCTTCTATTACAGATACATCCCGCCATTTACGTTAATAATTTGCCCGGTAATATAGGAAGCCTCCTTTGAGGCCAGGAAAGCAATGGCTTCGGCTATATCTTCAGCCGTTCCAAAGCGTTTAAGTGGTATCTTGTTCAAATATTCATTTTGCAGATTTTCAGGAAGACCAGCAGTCATATCCGTAGTGATAAATCCGGGAGCAACAGCGTTGACTGTAATGTTCCTTGAGGCCAGTTCCAGGGCCGCAGTCTTGGTCAAACCAATCATTCCGGCCTTTGCTGCAGTATAATTGGCCTGTCCCGGATTGCCTGCCTGGCCAGTGACAGATGTTATATTGATAATCCGGCCATAACGCTGTTTAATCATGATCTTGGCCGCCTGTTGCAGGCAAACAAAAGACCCGGTAAGGTTGACCTGAATCACCTTTTCCCATTGTTCCTTATTCATGCGTATAAGCAACCCATCTTTGGTCATGCCGGCATTATTGACCAAGATTTCCAAAAAAACTTTTTTTCTAATTTCTTTCTCAAAAAAACTTACCACTTGAGCCCAATCACCAATATCCAGACAAAAAGCCTTGGCCTGACCACCTTGGTCTGCAATCTCGGCACAGGTCTGCTCGGCCAGTTCGGGTTTACTCACATAAGTCAGAAAAATTTGATACCCCATCTTGGCAAGACGTAATGCAGCGGCCTTACCTATTCCTCTTGATCCACCAGTAATTAATGCTGTTTTAACTAATTCTCCCATAAAAAGCCTCTTAAGAATTTGAACTTCACCTCAGAACACAAAACTCAATACTCTAAAACTTTACAAGGGCAGCCCCCCAAGTAAAGCCTCCACCAAAGGCCACTAATAACACACGATCGCCAGGAGCAATGCGTCCTTTTTGTTTCGCTTCGGCCAATGCAATAGGGACAGAAGCTGCCGAAGTATTGCCATAATCCTGTACATTGACAAAAATTTTTTCAGGCGGAAACTCTAATTTTTTGCTCACCGCTTCTATAATGCGGTTATTGGCCTGATGAGGGATAAACAGGTTAATATCATCCACAGACAAATTGTTCTTTTTCAAGATTTCAAGGGCAATATTAGACATGAAGCGTACAGCATACTTGAACACGGTCTGGCCTTGCATCTGGACAAAAAAATCCTCATCGGCCTTTTGACCAAAGGTCAAGGGATATGCAGACCCCCCGCCCTTAACAGTTAATAGTTCTCCTAAGGAACCATCTGCTTTTAATAATACATCTTCGAGTACAGCTCCGTCTGCTCCAGAATTAGAAAGGATCACAGCCCCTGCGCCATCTCCGAAAAGTACGCAGGTAGAGCGATCGCTAAAATTGATTCTCGATGTAACCACTTCTGATGCTACAACGAGGACTTTTGCATCCTCATAGAGGGCACAAAAACCTCTTGCCAGGTCAAGGGCATAAATAAAGCCAGTGCAAGCAGCATTTATATCACAACACGGAATATCTTTGATGCCCAATTTTTTTTGTAGTACACATGCAGCACTAGGGATGTAACTGTCAGGCGTAAAGGTAGCCGTAATAATATGAGTTAAGTCTTGGGGCTCAAGGTGGGCATCCTGAAGGGCATTTTGAGCGGCAACCAAAGCCAGGTCAGAACAGGCCTCATCCTCAACAATGTGCCGTTTTTTAATACCTGTTCTGGTTGTTATCCACTCATCCGAAGTATCCACTAATTTTTCTAAGTCGTCGTTGGTCAAAATCTTGTCCGGCACATAAAAGCCGAGACCACAAATTTGCGTTTCTCTACCCATGTAAATGATCCTATTTTTTTAAAGGCTAAAGCACGGGACACAAGACGTAAGCTAAAGATAAATTTTTCACAAGATGCACAAATTCAATCAAATTTTCCTATCTTGAATGAACTTTTCCTTCAGAACAAATAACAATCATTCAACATTACGAACGCGGCAAGGCCCTTTTACCAAAAATGCTCAATTCTTTGTTGGCGGATAAACCTTCTACCAGATGTTCATTGGCCTGGTTTTTAATAAAGGTAGCGGCCATGTGCACTGCATTTGTTATGGCCTTACTGTTGGAAGAGCCATGACAGACAATGGCAATGCCTCTTAGGCCAAGAAGCGGAGCACCCCCATATTCAGCGTAGTCAATTCGGCGCCCAAAGCGCTTTAGTGCCCTAATCCCCAGGAGAAAACCAAGACGAGCCAAAAAACTTTTTTTTACCTCGGCCTTTAACAACTTGGTCAAAGATATGGCCAGACCTTCCATAAGTTTTAGGGCAATATTGCCCACAAAACCATCGCAGACAACAATGTCTGCTTTGCCTGTAAATATATCCCGACCTTCTACATTGCCTATGAAATTTAGGGAAGACATCCTGAACAATTCAACTGCTTCCCTGACCAGCTTATTGCCTTTGCCCTCTTCCTCACCAATGGTTAAGATCCCGACCCGCGGTTTCTCTACGTGCAACACATCCCGAGCCAGGACATCCGCCATGAGTCCGAATTGAACCAAATGGTAAGGCTTGCAATCCACATTGGCACCGACATCGATCAAAATGGTCGGGCCCTTTTCAGAAGGAATAATCGAGGCCAGGGCTGGGCGCTCAATACCTTTGATTCGGCCCAGAATAAACATGCCGCAGGCCAAAGTAGCGCCGGAATTACCAGCACTGACCACCCCATGGGCTTTACCTTCGCGCACTAACCTGAATGCCACCTCAATAGAGGTATTTTTCTTTTTGCGCAAAATCTCAGATGGCTTTTCTGACATGCCTGCGACTTCCGGAGCATGGACAATTTCAATATCTAACCCACTAGTTTTATGTTGTTTTAACTCCTGGGAAAGAATCTTTTCATCGCCGACTAGAATCAGAGAAAGCCCTTCTGCCCTGGCGGCCTTTAAAGCGCCTGGAATAACGACTTGGGGACCGTGGTCCCCTCCCATGGCATCGATAGCAATGCAAGGGTTTTGCTTAGGCATCCTCGCGCCTTAAATATTGTCTCCCTTTATAATTGCCACAACCAGGACAAATGCGGTGGGGCAATGTGGCTTCGCCACACTCGCAGTAAATAAAATTGGGAGCAGAGATATGGTCATGAGACCTGCGCATACCTTTTTTGGATTTGGATGTTTTCTTCTTTGGTACAGCCATGATTTCACCTCTTCTTAATGGTTAAATGGTCGAGAGTAGTTGAGTTGTGGTGTAGTTAAACGATATGCTCTCAACCTTTACAATCTTAATTACCCTTAACTTTAAATTGTTTTAACACAGCCAGCCGTGGGTCGCCAGCATTTCGCTCACAACTGCAATTTTTTTCATTCAAATTTTGACCACAATGTGGACAAAGCCCCTTGCAGCTCTCTGAGCAAAGATATTTATCGGGCAAGGCAAGGACAAATTGTTCCCAAAATAAATGTTCTATATCAAGCTCCCAGGCCCCATCAATAAAGCGGAGTAGAGGTTTTTGAACATGGTCAGGTTCAACCGGCTCAAACTCCTCAAAAAGGCCAAAAGAGTAATCAACACCAACCCTCGCCTGCTCCAAACAGCGGTGACATGGCAAAAAAACAGAACCGCTGATTTTTCCCTGGATGTAGAATCCTTTTTTTTGGGGGATAATACTAAGCCAAACGATTAAACTTTCAGCCATAGCGCAGGGCAACTTGTTTTTCTCCCACAAGTACACCCACGCCTGGTCATCTTGAAAAGAAAATTCCCGGCCTTCTGCCGGGATGTCGGTCAAAGAGAGCCATTTTTTTTGCATAATCACCTCGGAAACAAGCTGTCTATATTGCGAATAATTTTCTTGTCAAGGAGTTTGCACTTGCTATTTTTGAGCAAGCAAGTTAGGAGAGTAAATTCTTTGGCATTGAGTGGATGAATTCGCGAGTTGCAAAAACCATATGTTTTAACCTCGCGAAATAAATTTTTGAGACAAATCAAAGATTTACATAACGAGTGAGGAGGTTCGGTTATGGGAAAAGAATGTGCTATCTGCGGAAAGAAGCCTCAGGTTGGGAATAATGTCAGCCATGCCAATAATAAAACTAAAAGAAGATTTATGCCCAATCTGCAGAAAGTCAAGGCCCAATTACCCAGTGGGCAGGTAAAGAAAATTAGCGTGTGCACCAGGTGCATTCGCTCTGGTGCTGTTGTCAAGCCAATGGCAAAATAAAAAAAGGCGGCTAAGGCCGCCTTTTTTTATTTTGTAGAAATAACACCCTGGCCTAACTTCGCTATTTGTCCATCCTGTAAAACTCGAAACACATCTCTTCTTTCCACTTATCAATCTCATCTTTAAAAAATGCGAAGGGCATTTCCATTTTACACGACCTGCAAACTACCCTGGCTCCTGCTCACCGGCCAACTATCTGAACCGGCGAGCTACAAAATTTGCACCTTAATTCAGGAACCTTAGCATCTTTCACTTTAAGCCCTCTCTTCTTTCCTAACTGCTACTACTTAAGCAAGTTGCTGAATCCCTTCCAGAACCCAAGAAGAGTTAGGCTCATCTGTTTGCCGGCTAAAATGCCATACTTCGCGCACCTGTTGGGGATTACTTTGCTCTGGCTCTTCGCGCATCAGAGCATCAAAGTAAACCGAGGCAATGGTTCTGCCCCCTTCCTCACGGACATCTAACAGCCTGGCGTTTACAAGCAAAATTTCTGTTTTGCCAGGATGCGGGTCCTCCTGAGCCTGAGCCTTGATGAAAGCAAATACTTCTGGACTTGTGAACTGCTTTATATCCTCCAGGTCCCTTTTGTCCCAGGATTCCTGCAACCTTAAAAAGGCAGCCTTAGCCCCTTTTAAAAATTCCTGCTCATCAAAGCCGTCCGGGAGATTTATTTCCGGTTCGGACGATAACTGCCCTGACCCCGTACGCAAGTTGTCCCATGACGCTTCCGAGCGGGTAGAAGACTCATAGCTCGCCCCGGAATATGACGATATAGATGGCTCTTCAGCAGGTCTTTTCGATCGCATAAACTTAAAGATAAGAAAGATCACTCCACCAATGATCAACAGATCCAGGAGGTTGGGTCCATGAAATGGTCCGCCAAAAAAAAGAGAGCCTAGCAGGCCGCCCATAGCAAGACCTCCTAGAAAGCCCCACAATCCAGGACGTGAAAAGGTTGTTCTCTGTCCACGGGAGTTGGCGTATGATTTACTAGTATAAGGTTTGGAAGGAATTTTTTTCGTATAGCTGCGGCTATAACTTGGCCTGCTGCCAAAAGAACGACCTCCGCCAAATCTTTTAGCGAAGGCTTGGTGGTCAAAATCCAGAAAAAAACTAAAAATCAAAACAGGAATCAAAATTATAAGCATCTTCTTCCAATTCATTATCTCCTCCGTGTTCAGTGTTCAATGTTCAACGTTCAAGGTTGAAATTTTTACGCTTAACTCTGACAATCAACATTGAACATTGAACGTTGAACATTTAGCCTTCTTCATGTTTGTGCGGAACCTGACCTAAAGGATGGACATGGATGTGTTTATGCATCACCACTGACTCGTCGTACACGAGCTTGCCCTGTTTCATTAAATATTGTTTTTTTGTGGTCTGGGCAAGAAAGTCATAGTCATGGGAAATGATAACCTGTGCAATATCTAAATCTTGAATAATCTTGATAAGTTTTCGCCTGGTTTGTTCGTCCAGTCCTGTAGTAGGTTCATCAAAAATAAGTGCTTCCGGCTCCATGACAAGGACAGTGGCAATGGAGACCAATTTTTTTTCTCCGCCAGAAAGGTTATGTGTAAACCTTTGTTCAAACTCGCTCAGGCCAAGCTTGGCCAGTATAGCACGGGCAAGTTCTTTGGCTTTTTCCGGAGAGTGACCCAGGTTTAACGGGCCAAATGCCACATCTTCCAAAACAGTTGGATAGATAAGCTGGTCATCAGCATTTTGAAAAACAAACCCAATACGCGGCCTTATTTTTTGAAAGTCCTCTTCGGAGCTCATTTTTTGACCAAAAATTTCAATCAGTCCGCTCCTGGGCTTAATCAGGCCCATGATGATGTGAGCCAGAGTCGTTTTGCCGCTACCATTGGGTCCAATTATACCTACTCGTTCTCCAGAGTAAAGCTCAAAGTTTAATTGATCGAGCAAAGCCGACCCATTTGGATAGGCAAAAGAGATATTTTTTAAAGAAACTAACTTCATATTAATAATGTTGAATGCTGAATAGCGAAGCGTTGAATTATTTTGAAAAAATAGGGTTTATATATTCCAGCATCAACAACACGAAGGCAAATATAGATGATGTCAGGAAAAAGGAAAAGTCTTTTTTGGTCAAGGAGAATTTGTGCAGAGAATAAAATTTTCCCTGGAAGCCCCGGCAGAGCATGGCCTTGTGCACCTGTTCTGCCCTGTCCCACGATCTGACGAGGATAAGGCCCAAAAGGCAAGCATAAGTTTTATAGGTGTGGAGGTTGGTTTTAGGGTTAAATCCCCTCACTTTCAGAGACCGTAACAGCCTTTTTTTTTCTTCTTCGAGGACAAAAATATACCTGAATGAAAAAATCAGTAAATAGGTAAGCTTTTCTGGCAGGCCTAGCTGTTGTAAGGCATAGCCAATGGTAGGCACAGGGATGGTGGAAATAAGAGCAATAAAGATGGTCATAATTGCATTGGCTTTTAAAGTAATTTGCAAGGCCAGAATCAATCCCTCTTTGCTGGCAGATAACGGGCCAAGAGAGAACAAGGTCTGCCCCGGATAGGAAAACGGGAGCACTGCCCAAAGAAAAAGTATAAATGTATTAATGACCAAGAGCCTGGATAGAAGCTTTTGCAGGGGAAGAGATGAAAGAAAATAGAGAATTACTGCACCGGCAATACCAGCACTGAGGATAGGCAACGAAGAACTAAGAGCCAGGATAACTGACAAAATAAAAGCCTGGACCAGTCTTATTCGCGGGTCCAGGCTATGAATAAAAGATTTATAAGCTACAAACTCCTGCTCAAGCATTTTAACCCGAATCTACGTAGTTCACTAATTAAATTTAATGTCCGCTCTCTACTTTTTGCTCTTGAAATACATGGCAATGCCCATAAGACCCAGAATATAGCCAATGCCCCCAAAAATGTCAGCAAAACTTATCGGTCTTTCCTGTAGAAGAGTAAGCTTTTCCATAACCGGCTTAAGTTTTCGATCCAGGACTTTGTTCAAGACCTTTTCCAGGCTGGCGGTATCTATGCTACCGGCTGCTCCAACCTTTGACTGAAGCTCTGTTTCAGATTTTTGGAATTCTTCAGGCGTATCAATATCAGTAGCCTGTGTCGTATCTTCGGACATTTCATCCTCAACAAGTTCATCAGCCGGGATAGGCCATGTGTTCTTATGGCCCATACCAGCAATCAACTCAACTTCAAGATCCAATTTTTCTTTAATGGCCTTTTGAGGAATAGGTATAGAAACCTCTCCCTGGTCATTAGTCTTACCCTGGACCAAAACTTGGCCACTCTTTTTATCCAGGATCTTGACCTGGCAATCTTGCGCCTTGTTGCCAGAGGCAAATTTTCCCGTACAATTGATTTTTCCCCCTTCTACCCAACAGAAAACATTTACCCGATGGGCCAGAGAGGAGCTAATAAAGCCTAATGTAAGAATGATGGTCAATAATAATTTAGCCATGTTAGTTCCTAGTCTTTGTTTTTGGGTTTCTGGTTTTTATTCAATAATCAAAACTCAACACACCGTTTCTCCGCTTCACCGTTTCTCTATCATTTCAGGCCGGACCTTGTGTAGAAAAGAAACCGTCAAGCTGGCAATTATCCCCTCCACGACCATGACCGGAATATGGGCAAGAATAATGAGTTTAGCTGCCGGCAAAAAAGCCTCCCCAGAAAAAGCTAGACTTATGGCCACCAAGAGTCCGCTACCCAAAATGCCCAGGGCACCCAGGCAGAAATTTACAAATATATTTTTTTTGAGCTTTACAGGCAAACTATAATAGATCAAACCGCAGACAAGCGCAGGTCCTGCCATAATCACAGTATTTACTCCAAGGGCAGTGAGCCCTCCAAATTGAAACAATACTGCCTGCAAGAACAAAGCTACCAAAATAGCCAGAATGCAGGCTGGTCCCAAAATAATTCCGGTCAAACCATTCAAGACCAGGTGCATATTAGAGGGTCCGATGGGCACATGGATTAAAGAGGCCACAAAAAAGACCGCTGACAGGATGGCGGTCTTGGGAATCTGATTATAATCCAATTTTTTTAGGGCCCAGGCCGTGCCGATAGCAGTTAGTCCGGCCCCGGTAAGCAGTACTGGAAGACTTAAAACACCTTCAGATATATGCATGTGTCTATCCTTATCAGGCCAGATCTATACGATAATGATCTGGCCTGTACTTGGTTTTACTTTTCTTGCCAATCCAGAAATTGGACCCAGAGTATAGCCCCAATCTCCACATCCTTGTCCTGACCGTCTTTTTTTATTTTAAAATCAGCAGTATTCAAGCCTGCAAATCCCCACCAACCAGCTCGAGGAGGAGTATAAGTAAAAACACCATTGGCATCGGCCTTGACCACTTGAGTGATCATGTATTCTGAAGGAGCCTTTACCTTATGTCCCTGATTGTAGTACTCGATTTCAACCTCACAATAAGGCACGGGTTTTCCATCTACCAGCACCTGACCTTGAAAAGTATTCCCGGCATACAGACCAAAGGGACGGGTCAAGGGAATAATCTCTGTTTTCAAACCAACGGGTTCATCCCAGCCCTCTTCATCGCCAAAGGCAGCTACAATGGTTTTTGTATAATGAATAATGAAGCAGTCTTCTGCTGGCTCCCAGTAAGGTTTGGGCTCCATATAAAATCTATAGACTCCGGGCCATTTCACCTTAAACTTGGTTTCCCAGGCAGTATGCCCCATGACTTTGGTCTTTTTGAGCTTAGAAAGTAAGTCTTTGTTTTTGGAACCCACCTTAACACCAAATTTAGCAGGCTTAACCAGCTCCATGCCTATCATCTCAAAAGGATGAGAAAAGGATAATTTCAAATCAACCACTTTATTCTCCGGTGCAACCATGGACTGAGAAGGAATGACCATGCCAAAATGAGCCAGACACACAGAAGGGATTAAAACCAAAAGAACAGACATAAAAAACTTAAAAATACGCATAAAAAAACCTCCGTTTTGATGATTAAAATATAACTACTTATAATGTAAAACTTATTTGAAAAACGTATCACTTGTCAAGAAAAAAATAATTTTTCTGTCTCCTGACTTGACGTTGAAAAAGCTATTCTTATTCTTTTCTTGACAAGCGATTTCTAGTTTGTTGAGCTTACCTGTCTTTTTTTAAGTATAAATTTCAAAAATATTTAGCTATGAACAACAAAATTCATATTATTTATGGAAATCTTACCGAGGCAAACGTAGAGGCCATTGTTAATGCAGCCAATTCGCGCCTGGCTGGAGGTGGAGGCGTGGACGGAGCCATCCACCGGGCAGCCGGGCCAGAGCTTCTTCGGGCCTGCCAAAAAATCGTGGCTGAAAAGGGATACCTTCCCCCGGGCCAGGCGGTAATTACTCCGGGCTTTAATCTCCCGGCCAAATATGTTATTCATACAGTTGGACCCATCTGGCACGGAGGGCAAGGTAGAGAGAAAAAGGTCCTGGACCAGGCTTATGCATCTTGTCTTGAACTGGCCAGCGCACACGGAATAAAAACCATAGCCTTCCCGGCTATTAGTTGTGGAACCTATGGCTTCCCCATGCAACTGGCCATTCCCATTGCCATAAGCAGATGCATAAAAGGGCTTGAACAGGGACTGGTTCAGGAAATTTATTTTTATTTATATTCAAGGGAAAGCTATGAGCTTTGGGCTAAAATGGTTGATGAGTTGATGGGATAATGAGTAGATGGGTAAATGGGTGGATGGGGCAAAGATTAAAAGCAATATTTAATTCATTATCCCTTTTACCCATTCACCCATTTACCCATCTACTCATTATCCCATTCACTCATACACCCAATCAAAGGAGCTAAAAATTGGATATGACTATTAAAGGAACAACAATTCTAGCGGTTAAGGATGATCATGGCCTGGCCATGGCCGGGGACGGACAGGTAACCCTTGGTCAGGGCGTGATCATGAAACACACTGCGAGAAAAGTCAGGCGATTATATAAAGACCGTGTTGTGGCTGGATTTGCCGGTGCCACGGCTGATGCCTTTACTCTTTTTGAACGTTTTGAAGCCAAGCTGGAAGAATTTAGGGGCAATCTTGTCCGGGCCAGCGTGGAGATGGCTAAAGACTGGCGGACAGACAAATTCCTGCGTCGCCTGGAAGCCATGCTTGTTGTGGGCAACATCCAGAACCTATTGATTATCAGCGGCGCCGGAGATGTCATAGAACCGGATGACGGTATTGTGGCCATAGGCTCAGGCGGCCCCTATGCCCTTGCAGCAGCCAGGGCCTTGAAGCAAAATACCGACCTTTCCACCAGAGATATTGTTTTAAAAGCCATGCATATAGCCGCTACAATTTGTGTGTACACGAATGACAATTTTGTAGTAGAAACCATAGGCGAGACGGGAAGCTAAGAAGATTAGGAAGTTAAGAGGATGGGAAGATTAGAAGTTGGGAAATTAAGAAGTTTTGAGGATGAGACTGAACTTATATTCTTCTGAGCCCTACTAACATCTTATCTTCATAACTTCCTGACTTCCTCTTCATGAAAGGTATGAGGAGATACTGTTCAACAACAATTAAAACCAAAAATTACATAAATCAGGATATCATATGAGTACAACTTTGACACCAAGAGAGATCGTTTCCGAACTGGATAAATATGTTATTGGTCAACGAGAGGCCAAAAAAATGGTGGCCATTGCCCTGCGCAACAGATGGCGCAGACAAAAGCTAGATCCGGAGCTGAGGGATGAAATAGCACCTAAAAATATAATTATGATCGGCCCGACCGGCGTGGGCAAAACAGAAATTGCTCGTCGCCTAGCCAAACTGGCCGGCTCGCCTTTTTTTAAGGTGGAGGCGACAAAATTTACAGAAGTAGGCTATGTAGGCCGAGACGTAGAGTCCATGGTTCGCGATTTAATGGAGATTGGCGTGAGCATGGTACGGGAGGAGGAAATCCAGCGCGTCAAGGTCAAGGCCGAAGCCAATGCTGAAGAAAGGCTTCTGGATCTCCTTTTGCCAATAAAAAAAAGTCCCACTGAGTTTGGTACTGGTGAAGTAGAACCCACACATGATTCCACCAGGGAGAAGCTGCGCAAATTGTGGCGTGAAGGTAAACTTGATGACCGTTTTGTTGAGGTCAGTGTCAAGGCACAGGGCCCACATGTCGAGATCATGGCCATGCCAGGCTTGGAAGATATGGAAATGCAGTTTCGGGATATGTTTAGCCGCATTTTTCCCAAGCGCAAGAAAACCAAGAAAGTCAGGGTCAAGCAGGCTTATGAACTTTTGGTGCAGGAAGAAAGCGAACGCCTTGTGGACATGGACAAGGTCATAGAGATTGCCAAAGAAAGGGTGGAGCAGAGCGGAATTATCTTTATTGATGAGATCGACAAGATTTGCGGCGGCAGCGGCCAGACCAAGGCAGATGTCTCCAGGGAAGGAGTGCAGCGGGACCTATTACCTGTGGTAGAAGGATGCGTGGTTAACACCAAATACGGCATGATCCGCACAGACCATATCCTGTTTATTGCTGCTGGCGCATTCCACTACTCCAAGCCTTCGGATCTGGTACCTGAACTGCAGGGAAGATTCCCTTTGCGTGTGGAATTAAAGGCCCTGACCAAAGATGATTTTTACCGTATTTTAACAGAGCCACAAAATGCCCTGACCAAACAGTACAAGGCACTTCTCGCCACAGAAGGGATAGAGATAGAATTTACAGACAGCGCACTAAAGGAAATCTCTGCCTTTGCCCAAAAGATAAACGATGAAACAGAGAACATTGGCGCCAGAAGGCTTTATACAATCATGGAGAAAATCCTGTCTGATCTTTCTTTTGAAGCGCCAGAAAGGCAGGGAGAAAAGGTGGTCATTGATGAGGCCTATGTGCGCGAACAGCTCAAGGATGTGCAGGAAGACAGGGATCTGTCCAGGTATATTTTGTAAAGACTTAAGAAAGAAGTTGAAAAGTTTGGTGAATTAATTCCCAGACTTTCTCAACTTCCTTTCATCCCATCTTCTTAACTTCCTCCTGATAACGCGCAGCAAAAGGGAACTGTCCACGGAACACTTTCGGCTCCGGTTCAAAAATTTGGCCGGTAAAAAATTTTTAACTTTTGTCAAAAAATTGCCAAAAAATGCTTGCTATTTTAAATGCAAGCCTATATAGATAGCAGTTGATTTAGGTGTCAGGGTTCTTTGACAAACGAGTATTTTTTATTAACTTCCTGAAAATTTTAAAAAATTTCAGGTAAAAGGAGGAAGATTTTCATGAAACGTTTAGCAATTCTGGCTATTCTAGCTGCCTTCATCCTGGGCACAGTAGCCACTGCTTCTGCTGTTGACATCAAGGCCAAGGGTTCTTGGCGGGTGCATGCCAACTGGATAGACAATAAAAACTTTCAGGACGGCGATGACCCTAACACAACCGCTGGTGACGGTAATAGCGAAGATGACTTTGCTGTTTATCAGCGCGCCAGAGTATGGTTTGATTTCGTAGCCAGTGAAAATGTTAAGGCTGTGCTAGGATTGGAAATTGGAGACTCAAGGTGGGGTCAGAGTGATACAGGGGCTGGCTTAGGTGCTGATAAGACAGTAATTGAAGTAAAACAAGCCTATCTTGATTTTAATGTTCCCAACTCTGAAGTTAATGTAAAAGCTGGTGTTCAATGGGTAGAACTCCCCAGCAACTTGGGTTCTTCTATCATTGGAGGTGACATGGCCGCTTTAGTTGTCTCAACACCTTTCAATGACATGATCAGCCTGACCGCTGGATATGCAAGACCTGTTGACTTAAATGCTGAAGATTCAGGTGAAAATGCAAATGACGAAGTAGATGTTATCTTTTTGGCCTTACCTATCAATGCAGATGGCATTGCCTTAACTCCTTTCTATGCCACAGCTTTTGTAGGACAAGACAGCAATGGGACCCAAAATGGCAAGGCTCCACTTGCAGGCTTAGAGGCTATCAACGCTACTGGTCTTGCTGACAATGTCAATGCATGGTGGGCAGGCGCAAGTGTAAAAGTTGATATGCTCGATCCAATCGTTATTCTGGCTGATCTCAACTATGGTCGCTTTAATGCTGACAAAGACCAAAACGACCGTGCAGGTTGGTACTTTGACTTGGCAATTGATTACAAGATGGATATAATGACACCTGAACTTTTCTTTATCTACTCCACCGGTGATGATGACGACCCAACCGATGGCAGTGAAACAATGCCTTCCCTCTACACTGAGTCCTTTGGACCAACAAGCTTCGGTTTTGCTGGTTCATCTTTTGCGGAAGCTGATGCTGCAATAACCGGCGCTGCAGGCGTAGGACTGGGCATCTGTGCAGTTGGTCTCAAGCTCAAAGGCATGAGCTTCATGGAAAACATGTCCCACGATTTCATCGTCATGTATGCTAAAGGCACAACTGACAAAGATTTGGTTGATAAATATAAAGGAGAGTGGGACGAGACATTGACTGAAAAAGATTCTCTCTGGGAAGTCGACTTCAACACCAAGTACCAGATGTATGAAAACCTAGCAGCTATTGTAGAGCTTGGTTATGTAAAAGTTAATTATGACGAAGACCTTGGCAACAGAACCACTACTACACGTAGCGATTACAAAGACGAAGCTGCTTGGAAACTCGCTGTTGGCTTCAAGTACGACTTCTAATCTCACCTAACTTCAACCCTGACGCCATTATAAAGCCGGAAAGGTGCTTACCTTTCCGGCTTTTTTTATGGGCTTGTTCTGCAGACTGGATTTTGACTAAAGGGGCTTAAAGTTTACTTTTGATTCTTTTGGTAAACTTTGTAACCATTTTTACCTATTGAGACAGCGATTTTAACCCAGTGGGTGAGATTGCCACGGGCAGCTTCGCTGCCCTCGCAATGACAATCTCGCCCCCCTGTCATTGCGTGTGTAACGAAGCAATCTCAAACATTAAACTGCAACAAAATCGCTCATTAGGATTTAACAAGACAACTATAGAAAAATTCCAATTCCAGGAGAAGCAACACACATCCTAAAGCTTGAATTCATCGCAAGAGTTGCATAACAAACCTATAAATTCACTATCTGTATCGATAAAACCTTCAATAAACTCATTACCAACAAAATGAAAATCCTACTCTTTTACCCACGCTGCCTTAATGAAAGGGTGACGGATCAGGATCACCTGATTGTGCCTATCGGGCTTTATTCCATTGCAGCCCTACTTATTGAAAAAGGATATGAGGTTGAAATCATCAATTGCTATGATTTTGACCCAAGCCCTGAAACCCTGAGGAGCCTGTTCCTTCAGAAAAAACCGGATGTGATAGGCTGTTCAGTGTATAATGCCAACAGATGGGGGGCCTTGGATATTGCCAGGATAGCCAAAGAAGTTTTGCCGGACTCATTTGTAGTTTTTGGCGGGGTGGCTGCCACTTTTATGTGGAAGCATTTTTTAAGACATTTTGATTTTGTGGACGCCATAGTCCTGGGAGAAGGCGAATACACTTTTTTAAACCTGCTCAAAGAACTGGAAAAAGGTGAAAAGGGAGATGTTTCAAGGGTTAAGGGACTAGGCCTGCGTAAAGATGGCCAGATTACGAGCACTGGAGAAGCTGAATTCATTCAGGATCTGGATAAATTACCCATCCCGGCAAAATATTTCACTTACAACCATTTGTCGCTAAGCCGTGGCTGTCCTGGAAATTGTTCTTTTTGCGCTTCACCAAGATTCTGGAAACGTAAAGTCCGCTTCCACTCGGCTGATTATTTTGTTGAAGAACTGGAACTTCTAACGCGAAAAGGGGTTAATTTCTTCTACATTTCCGATGACACCTTTACACTGAAAAAATCATTGGTCATTGAAGTTTGCCAAAAAATTTTAGCCAGGAACCTGGACATTACCTGGGTGGCCATTTCCAGGGTGGATCGCATTGACGAAGAAGTGCTCTATTGGATGCGCAAGGCCGGCTGCATTCAAATAAGTTTTGGGGTGGAAAGTGGCTCTGAAAAAATACGTCAAAGGCTGAACAAAAAATTCACCACAGAAGAAATCATAAAGGCCTTTGAGTTAACCAGGTCTTATGGTATTTTGCCCCGCGCCTATTTCATCTACGGCTCACCAGGAGAGACCAGGCAGACCATCCAGGAAAGCATAAAATTGATGCAAAAAATAAAACCCTTGAGCGCTGTATTTTATGTTTTGCATCTGTTTCCAGGCACGTCACTCTTTGATGAATACAGTCGTAAACTAAGACTGGGCGACAAGGTTTGGCTGGAGAAGAGAGAAGATTTTCTTTATTTTGAGCTCGATCTAAAAATAAAACAAAAGGACATACTCAAATTTGGAAAAACATTGCGCTCAAACTTCTACACAAGCCTTCCCAGGTTTGCCCTGGAAATCGAGTTGAAGGACATCAAAAAATTTTATCCCCTGTATGCGGATTTTTATTCCCGACTGGCCATGACCTTTAGTCATGGTGACTATGCCCGAATAGAAGCCATTCCCGATAAAGAGCAAGTGGCTCAAGAGTTATATGCCAAATCCCTAACCTATTCCCCCAACAGCCGAGCTTATCTTGGCCTTGGAATTCTGGCCCAGAAAAGAGGTGACTACCTGGATTCTGTAAATATTCTCAAGCAAGGGGTGACATATTTTCCAAACAATGATATGTTGAATATATGTCTGGGAATAAGTTTCATGAATCTGGGTCAGTATGATCAGGCTCTGAAGCATTTTCTTCCTTTTGAACACAACCCACAGGCATTGGCCAATATTGTTGCCTGCTACCATGCCCTGAAGGATTATCAGCGCAGGGATGAATACCAGAGACGACTGGAAGGCAGATAGGGAGATGAGAGGATGGGAAGATGGGCGACTACGGACTTTCAATTTCACCCTTATTCTCCAACCTTCTTTTCTTCCTAACTTCTCAGCTTCTTAAAAGAAGCTTCTTAACTTCTACACTTAAGGAACTACGTGAAAGATCTCCTTTACCCCGGTCTTGATGTCGGCTCAGGCACGGCCAAGATCATTGTCCTGGACGGCAGAGGCAAAATCATCCACGAACGCTATAAACCCACCCACGGCCAGCCCCTGAAGATGGCTGCCGAATTCCTTGTGGAACTGGAAAAATCCTTTGCTGAGGAGAATTTCGCCTCCCTTGTCTGCACCGGCAGTGCCGGCAAATCAATTGCCAGGCTCCTGGGAGTTGAGTTTATAAATGAAGTCATTGCTCATACCAGGGCAGTTGAGTTCTTTTTCCCCCGGGCAAGGACAATTATTGATATTGGAGGAGAGGATTCCAAGCTGGTTTTGTTAGGACGACAGAGAAAGGGAAAAAGGCTTTATATTGAAGACTTTGCCTTAAATACCCTTTGTGCAGCCGGGACCGGGGCCTTCCTGGACCAGCAGGCAGCGCGGCTTGGTTATTTAATAGACGATTTTTCCAGCCAGGCACTAAAAGCCAAAAGGATACCAGCGCTTGCCGGGCGGTGCACGGTATTTGCCAAGTCAGACATGATCCACCTCCAGCAAATGGCAGTTCCTGACTACGAAATAATCGCCGGCTTATGTTTTGCCATCATCCGCAATTTAAAGAGTAACCTGGCCCGTGGTAAGGATGTCCTCGCGCCGGTTGTCTTTCAGGGAGGAGTGGCAGCCAACCTGGGAGTGAGGCGGGCGATAAAGGAAATCTTTTCTCTAAAAGAAGGAGAGCTGATTATCCCTGAACACTTCGCCACCATGGGCGCAATTGGCGCGGCCATCTTCTCCCGGGAAGAAGACAAAAGAGATAATCAGTGGCTGCAAAAAAGAGCTCTTCTAAAAAAGGGACCAGTGGAGACCGAGCGCTTGCCATCCCTTTCTGTCGGTATAAGCAGGAGCAGGAAAAATGTTTCTCTCGACCATCCATCCTCGAATCACACCTTTTTAGGAATAGATGTGGGTTCTGTCAGTACGAAAATAGCGGCTATAACCTTGGGAGATAATAATGATGGATTTCAGGTCATTGCCAAGACCTACCTGCCCACCTCGGGCCGTCCTCTCCAGGCGATTAAAAAGGCCTTGGCGGGCATCGCCAAACAGATGAAACCGGGAACCGTGGTCGCTGGTGTAGGATGCACGGGCTCTGGGCGCTATCTTTGTGCGGATTTTGTGGGGGCAGATGTGGTACGCAACGAGATCACTGCCCAGGCCAAAGCAGCTCTGACCATAGACCAGGATGTGGAGACGATAATTGAAATCGGAGGCCAAGATTCCAAGTTCATCTCTCTTCAGGATGGAGTAGTTTTGGACTTTACGATGAACAAAGCCTGTGCCGCGGGTACAGGTTCTTTCCTTGAAGAACAAGCTGTCCGCCTTGGAATAAATATAGAAGATTTTGGCGATCTGGCCATGAAAAGCCGGGCCCCTGTTAAAATGATGGAAAGATGCACAGTCTTTATGCAATCGGATCTGGTCCACTACCAGCAGCAGGGAGTAACCAAGGAAGATCTGGCCGGAGGATTATGTTACGCCATCGTCTATAATTACTTGAACAAAGTAATGGAAAAGAGAAAGGCCGGGGAAAAAGTGTTCTTTCAGGGAGGAACGGCCAAAAATAAAGGTATTGTTTCTGCTTTCTCCAAGGTCTTGCAAAAAAAGGTTATTGTGCCGAAATATTGTGAAGTAACTGGCGCAATTGGAGCTGCCCTTTTAGCTGCTGATGAGAAGATACCGCGCACCAAATTTAAAGGCTTTGAGCTAAGCGAGCTGGATTATTCTGTTTCTACTTTTGAGTGCTCTGGCTGTGTCAACAGGTGTCAGATCCAGAAGTTGGTCACAGCGGACAAGGATACCTTTTTCTACGGAGCCCGCTGCGAAAAATACGAGAAAGCAAGGCCATCTAAGGCCGTTCTTCCTGATCTTATAGCGGCCAGGAATGAGTACCTAACTCGGTGGCAGATAAAAAACCAGGACAAAGAAAAAATCGGTATTCCAAGAGCCCTGGTCTTTATGGAGTGGCTTCCTTTTTTTGGGGTTCTTTTCCAGGAATTGGGTTTTGACGTGGAACTCTCTGATCATTCCAACGGTGAGCTCATACAGCAGGGAACAGGAGTCGTGGTCACTGAGACCTGTTTTCCGATCAAGCTGGCCCATGGCCATCTTTTAAATCTCATCCACAAAAAAGGAGTGAAAAACATTTTTCTTCCCCAGATCGCAGACCTGTGCCAGGCAAACCCTGCGGGGACAGAAACAGAAGGGTCAGGGCAGACATGTCCATTGATTCAAAGTCTACCGTGGATAGCTCCCTCCTCTATTGACTTCAAGGCCAGCGGGACGAGACTTATTCAACCTATACTGCGCCCCGGGCGTTCGACTCATTTTAAAAAAGGCTTTAAATCCCTGGCAAAAGAATTGGATGTTAGCTGGAGGGAGATGAATCGAGCCCTGGACATGGCATGGAGTGCCCAGAGAGAGTTTTGGGGTTCTCTTATAAAAAAAGGAAAAAAAATCCTGGATGAGAGACAAGGAGAAGACCTCCTTATTCTGGTTGGCCGGCCATATAATGCCTTTGATCCGGGATCCAGCCTCCACCTCTCGCAAAAGCTGTCCCGCATCGGGGCCCTTGCCTTGCCCATGGATTTTCTTCCCCTTGAAATAAATGACCCCGATATCTACTGGGGGTATGGCCAGAAGATACTGGCCGCAGCCAGGTTCATAAGCTCCAGCAAGAGGCTGTTCCCTATATACGTGACCAATTTTGCCTGTGGTCCTGACTCTTTTATCTTTCCCTTTTTTAAAAAGGCCATCGGTGATAGGCCTTGCCTTGAACTCGAGATTGACGAACACAGCGCAGATGCCGGGATCATGACCAGAATCGAGGCCTTCTGGGACAGCCTGAAAATGAGAAAAAGAAAAAGCTATTCCCTGACCAAGGGCAGGAAACCGCCTCAATCAAAAATAAAAAAAGGGCTTTCTGGAAGAACACTTTTTATCCCCTATATGTCAGATCACGCTCTGGTTCTGGCGGCCAGCTTTCGGAGCTTTGGGATAAAGGCCCAGGCTCTGCCTCCTTCAGACGACGAGACCCTCCGGCTCGGCCGGGAGGTGACATCCGGCAAGGAATGTCTGCCACTCGTACTCACTCTTGGAGATATGCTGAAACTCCTGCGAAAGACCTGTTTGAAGGAAAACCAGATAGCCTTTTTTATGCCTACCACCACAGGCCCTTGCCGCTTTGGACTTTACAACAAGCTACAAAGACAGATCATAAATGAACTGGGCTTCAAGAAAGTGGATATCTTCTCTCCCGATCAAAGCGCAGCATATGGTGATTTTGACCAGATAAGCGGAAAGTTTTCCCGCCTGGCGTGGCAAGGGATTATGGCTGTTGATGTGTTGCAGAAGCTCTATAGTGAATTCAAACCTTACCTGCTATCGCGCGAAAAAGGAGAGCAACTCTATAGCTCCTTCCTGGGAAAAATAGGACGGGCAGTGGAAAAAAAAGGGGACATCCTCCATTTGATGAAGGATGCCTGGAAGGAGTTTTCCCGGCTTCCCTACCGGTCCAATCCCAGACCTGTGGTCGGAGTGATCGGAGAGATTTATGTTCGTTCTAACCAGGTGGCGAATAGTAACCTGTTTAACACTCTGGAAAATCTGGGACTGGAGGTCTGGACGCCTTTTATGGGCGAATGGCTCAACTACGTGAACTTCACGTCCAGACGCTGGGCATGGCGTGAGGGGCAGTGGAAGAGACTTTTCAAGCTGCTGGTAGAACATTTGATACAAAAAAGGGATGAGGAGCGCTTTTTCTCCCTGGTGAAGAGACTTCGTTCCATGCCTGAACCGGACACATCAACTCTAATCAACTGGGCTAAAGATTACATCCACCCGGAGTTTGAAGGGGAAGCTATTTTGAGCGTGGGTAAGACCGTGGATTACATACGCAAAAAGGCAGCTGGAGTGATTAATGCCATGCCCTTTTCCTGCATGCCGGGAAGTATAGTGGATGCTGTATTAAAGAGGCTTAGGCAAGATTACGCAAAATTTCCTGCCCTAACCCTTTCTTTTGACGGCCAAAGGCAGACAAACATCCTGACCCGACTTGAAGCTTTTGTATATCAGGTAAAACAATACGAACGCATTCCGTAGCGCTGCTGTGAGCCAAGGCTCAGTAGTTTAAGAATCCAAGGCTCTTTCTTTTTTTTTTTAACTCCCCACTCTCGACTCCCAGAATCTTGAGAGTCTGTGGCCAAACCTTACTTAAGAGGACAATATTTCATACTTTTTTCAATCCTGATTTCTTTCATGCTGGTGTAAATGCCTGGACCCATCTAAGGCTTGCTTGCGGGCAGAGCATAATGGCAGACTTGGAATAAATGAAAATTCTTTTTATTGCCGGCAGTTATGGCAAATAGACCCCAAGATATTTAGCTTTGTCGCCCCGATGCTCTGCTTAGCCTCAAGCTTCCCCAAGATGGTTTACCCAGCCCTTTGCAAGGCTTTCAAGAAATCAGGATTTTCAATCTGGTGCTCAGAATGGGGTTTGGCCACAGACTCTTCACTCAAAATGTTAGCCCGTTACTTGACAACATGACATTTGATTCATAATGTGACGTTTCGTTCATAATTTGAATATGCATTCTAGGTTTCCAACTCAAAAAATTTCAAGGCCCTCATTAAACTAGACCCGTCAAAGGCGGGATTCGTAAATAACATACAACCTAAGTTGAGCGATTTTTTTGCACTCCTAACTTTGAGATTGCTTCGCTCCACTTTGCTTAAGCTCGCAATGACAGGGGCGAGATTGTCATTGCGAGGGCAGCGAAGCTGCCCGTGGCAATCTCACCCTTTGGGTGAAAATCACTCAACTTAAGTACAATTTACCGGACGCACCCCACAATTTTGGACAAAATCTATAAAAAAAGTGATACGGGAGTTCATAAGGAGTGGAAGAAAAAAAACTTACCAGGCGGGAAAGGGAAAAGATGCGGCATCGCAGCGAAATACTGGAAGTGGCTCTCGATCTCTTTTCCAGCAAAGGCTACCATAATGTCTCTATGCATGAGATCGCCAAAACTGCTGAATTCGCTGTGGGCACTTTGTATAAATTCTTTAAAAACAAAGAAGATGTCTACAAAGCCCTTATTTTTGAGATTGCCGATCAATTTCATTCGGCTATTGATGAAGTGTTTCAGGGAACAAAAGACGAATATACCAAGATCATGGACTATATCCGGGTCAAAGGAAAGGTATTCATGTCCAATGCAAAAGCGATTCGACTTTATTTCGCTGAAACCAGTGGAGTTAAATTTAATCTTAAAGCTACGCTAAGTACGGAACTCCAAGAACGCTACGAAAGTTTTCTGAACCAGTTAAGTAAAGTTTTTGCCAACGGGATTGACAAAGGAATTTTCCGTGCTGCAAATCCTTATTATCTTGCCCTCTCTCTGGAAGGAATTGTAAACAATTTTCTATTTTGCTGGCTTGAAGACCCCAAAAAACATCCCTTCGAGAAGAACATAGCTGAAATTGAAAAAATCTTCTTTCAATCCGTATTGACAGAAAAACATGAAGGGTGAGGAGATACGCGCAATGTTCACTTGTTTACAGAAAACTTTGCTGACCATGCTGCTTATTTTTGCAGCAGTGTTCTGTCCCTATACAGGAAAGGCCGAGCAAGGAGAAGATATTCTTACGCTGGAAAAGGCCATCCAGGAAGCGCTCTCCAACAACACACTCATCCGGGAAGCCATAGAAAATCAACGCGCAAGCTTAGAAGCACAAAAAAGCGCCAGGGCTGATCTCTTTCCGAAATTATCCGTTTCCTATGCTTACACCCATCTAAACGATGCTCCTTATTCCAGAACAGGTCCGACAAAGGTGTATGTCGGAAAAAATGACAATTTTTCCTGGGATCTGACTCTTACCCAACCTGTTTTCACCGGGTTTGCACTAGTTACCAAACAAAAAATTGCTGCCCTTGGGATTAACTTACGCAAAATCGAAAAAGAGCAAGCCATACTGGATATCGCCAAACAAGTTAAGGTGACCTATTTTCAAATCTTACTGGCTCGCAAGTATTTAGAAGTGGCCCGGGAAGAAGTTTACCAGTTGAAGGCCCATGTACGCGATGCAAAACACTTCTACGACCAAGGTATAATCTCCTATAACGACCTCTTAAAATCCCAGGTAGCCCTGGCAAATGCCCGACAAAAACAAGTCAGGGCAGCGAGCAACCTGGAAATGGCCATTGCCACCTTAAATACCTTGCTCAGGCGAAATATTAACCAAAAAACACGCATTGAAGACCCACCGGTCTTGCCTCATGAAATTAACGGACTTCCGGAACTCTTTAAACAGGCCCTTCGCAACCGACCCGAACTCAGGCAACTGGAGATAGCATTAAGAGAGGCTGATTTGAGGATACAGATGGCCAAAAGCGGTGATTATCCACAAGTTGCCCTTGTCGGACAGTATGAGCAAGCAGGTGATGACCCCCTGGCAACGAATAATGATTTTAGCAACAACCACAACTTAAGTGTTGGTGTCCAACTCTCCTGGACTTTTTTTGAATGGGGCAAAACCCGCTCAGAGGTCCAAAAGACCATTTACCAGAAAAAGGCCCTGCAGGAAAAAGTTGAAGGTATCAAGGAGAGTATCCTTTTAGAAGTGAAAAACGCCTATCAAAAGGTAAAAGTAGCTAAAGAAAATATCTTTACTGCGAAAGAGGCCCTTTCCCAGGCCAAAGAAAATTTACGCATCACCAACCTGCAATATCAGCAGCAGATTACCACATCCACTGAAGTACTTGATGCGCGGACTTACCTTACCCAGGCCGAGGTAAACTACTACTCAGCTCTCTATGGTTATAGAGTGGCTAGGGCTGAACTTAAACGGGCAGTTGGAGAAAAATAAAAAGGAGAAAGGCAGATGGGAGAGCAAAGAAAGGCCGGCAACAAAGTCTCATGGATTATAAGTTGTTTAGTCCTGATATTTTTAGCAATAGCAGTGTATAATTTTCTGGGACTCAGAAAAAAGGATGATTTTTTAGCGCCAAAGGAAGAAAAAGTACCGGTTCAAGTTGATACGGTCAAAAAAGGAGAATTGGATTGGTTTTTGGATGTCACAGGCGACCTAAAACCCCTTCAGGTTGTAGATGTCCATCCCAAGGTCGCAGGCAGGATCATTGAAAAGATACTAGTAGAAAAGGGAGACTGGGTCGAGAAAGGACAACTTGTGGCAGTTCTGGAAAAAGATACGATCAAAGCCCGGGTAAACCGGGCCCGGGCAGAGGTGGAGGTAGCGCAAACAAACCTGGAAGTACTGCAAAAAGATTACCGCCGCATAAAAAATCTCTTCCGGGAACATGCCGTGCCAAAACAAAGACTGGATCATATCCAGGCCGAGCTTAAAGCAGCTAAAGCCAGATTAAAGCAAGCCAGGGCAGTTTTGAAAGAACTTCAAATCCTTTATCGCAACCATAGTATTTATGCCCCGTGTAAAGGAGTAGTGGCTGCCCGTTATGTCGATCCTGGAAATCTTTCAGATACAGAAATACCTATTTTGCGTATCTCCGACGAAAAAATCCTCAAAGTGGAGACTTCCATACCCGAAAGAGATTTCCCCTTTGTGCGCAAAGGCATGGAGGTAACCTTTCATACTGATGCCTATCCGGAAAAAGCCTTTTCCGGGCAGGTAGCCATTGTTTATCCCACGCTAAACCCAAAGAGCCGCACCGCAAACATTGAAATACATATCCCTAACAATGATCTTACCTTACGCTCAGGCATGTTTGCCCATGTAAGGTTATATTTTGGCAAAAAAAAGGCCCTCGTTATAAGTCGGGATGCCTTAAACAAGGTGCCTGGCACAGGGAATTATTATGTTTATGTGATCAAGGGAGAAAAGGCTTACTTACGAAATATTCAAACAGGGCTCAAGCAGGGCAACCGCGTCCAGGTCATTTCAGGACTGCATGAGGGCGAGCAAATAGTGGTCAAAGGCCAAAACAGGTTAAAAGACGGCATGCTTGTGGAGGTTAAGGAGAAAAGAGATGAAACTAACTGAGTTTTCCGTCAAACAGCCAATAGCTACTTTGATGCTTCTTCTGGCCTTTATCCTTATCGGTGCTGTTTCCCTATCCAAGCTCAGCATCGATATGTTCCCCGATATTGAACCTCCGGTTGTTTCCATTCTCACCACCTGGCCCGGGGCAAGCGCCTCTGACGTAGAGACAGAGGTGACCAAAAAAATTGAAGATCAGGTAAATGCCGTCAATAATCTGGACAGCCTGACATCCAAATCCCTGGATAACCTTTCCGTAATTTCCTGCAAATTTGAATGGGGAACAAACCTGGATACAGCTACCAATGACATACGAGACAAACTGGAACTGGCCAAAAGGGATCTGCCCGATGATGTTGAGCCGCCCATGCTCTTTAAATTCAGTAGCGCCACCGCCCCGATCCTTTTTATGACTGTCAGCGCAAATAAGACATGGCCCCGGTTGTATCATTTAGTGAACAAATATATCTCTGACGAACTAAAGCGCGTTCCCGGTGTTGGAGCTATTCAGCTCTATGGGGGCTTGCGCCGCAGGATAAATATCTATTTTGACCTCAACAAAATCGAAGGATACCGTCTATCCATACCCAGGATCAATCAGATACTGGCTGCTGAAAACCTGAACGTTCCTTCCGGGAATATCAAGTCCGGCTTCCGCGAATATTTCGTGCGCGTTCCAGCGCGATACAAGGATGTGGAAGAAATTAAGGATACGATTATTGCTTTTTACGATGGAAAACCTGTTTATCTGCGCGATGTGGCCAAAGTTGAAGATGCTTATAAACCGCAGGAGTTAAACGGTTGGGGTGACGGTAAAAACGCCATTGTCCTTCTCCTACAAAAACAGAGTGGGAAAAATACAGTAGAAGTTATTCAAAGGGTTAAGGACAAACTTAAACAACTCCGCAAAAACTTGCCTTCCGATGTAAAAATCAACATTGTCCTGGACAATTCAGAAAACATACTACTTAGCGTCAAAAACCTGCGTAGCACTCTTTTGTGGGGTGTTTTCTTTGTCATCATGGTCACCCTGCTTCTCTTACGTCAGGTAAGGCCAGCTTTCATTATTGCCCTGGCCATTCCTTTCTCACTGATCACCTCTTTTATATTTCTCTATCTCTTTGGCTACACCATAAACCTGATTTCTCTCATGTCCCTGGCCATTGCCTCGGGCATGGTCGTGGATAACGGCGTTGTGGTCCTGGAAAATATCATCCGTCATCTGGAACGTGGTTCATCTCCTGTACAGGCTGCCATTAGCGGAGCGTCAGAAATGGGCATGGCTATTACAGCTTCGAGCATGACCACTGTAGTAGTCTTTGTTCCGCTAATGTTCCTCACTGGACTGGCCGGCATCATTTTTAAACAGCTTGGCTTTGTCATCGTGATTACCATCTTGGCCTCGCTTTTTACTGCCCTGACCATGACACCCATGCTCTGTTCAAAATGGGTCAAAAAAGGCATCCCGGAGAAAAAAGGTCGAAAAAAAATCTTGGGGCGCCTTTACAATTTAAGTGAAAGTTGGTTCAATACCCTGGAAAAAGCATATGCGAGTCTTCTTGCCTGGGCATTAGAACACCGCAAAACTGTCTTTTTGCTAGCCGTATCTATTTTTATCAGTAGTCTTTCCCTGGTCCCCTACCTTTCTACTTCTTTTATGCCTGAAACAGATACAGGAGATATTAGTATTGATTTTCGCCTGGCCGAAGGAACGCGCATTGAAGAGACCAACCGGGTCGTGGAAGAAATTCTGCAAAACATTGATGAGGTGGTAAAACCAGAGGAATTTCGTCACTCCTATGCCTTTGATGGTCAATCTGAGCAGGGCAAGGGCGTGGCCTTAGGTATGGATGAAGGTCCAAATGTGGGCCAAATCGGGTTCAAGCTGGTAGATCGGGACCAAAGAACCAGGAGTGCCAAAGAAATTGCGGCCCTTCTCAGGGAGCGAGTCCAGAAAATACCAGGAATTACGCGGATCAAGGTGACGGCCCAAGACCCCATTACAGCCATTCTCATGGGCAGAGGCAAACCGGTTTCACTGGAACTTCAAGGGGCTGACTTAAACGAGCTCATTGCTTTTGCAGACAAGTTAAAGGCAACTCTGCAAAATATCCCGGGCCTGGTGGATGTATCCATAAGCCAAAAGGACCCGCGACCCGAACTATGGGTAATCATCGATCGGGCAAAAGCATCCTCGCTGGGGCTGAATGCGGCCTCTATTGCCACTGTCTTAAGGAACTATTTTTACGGAAAACAAGCAACCAGCTTTCGCGATAGCGGCGATAATTTTGATATTTTTACCCGGCTGGACAAAGAGAATAAAGACAACCTGGATCACTTGCTAAGAGCCCCCATTTTTACGCCTGATGGGCGCATGGTTCGCTTGCGCAATGTGGTCAGAATCAAAGAAGGAAGTGGTCCAATTGAAATTGAGCGCAAAAACCGCCAAAAAATCGTAAAAGTTGAGGCAGACCTCTTCAAACGTTCCCTGGGCGAAGCAGTAACTGACATTAAAAAGGCCATAGACAAGATGGGAATTCCTTCTGGAATCTCCTTAAGTTTCGGGGGTGATATTGAGGAACAGGCCAAAGCCTTCCATGATTTGACTGCACTTCTGGTACTGGGAATCATATTAGTTTATATGGTCATGGCCTCTCTTTTTGGAAACCTGCGAGACCCCTTGATCATTATGTTTTCTGTCCCCTTTGCCTTTAGCGGAGTTTTTTATGCATTTTACTTATTTGACGTCACATTAGGAATTATCTCTTTTATGGGTATCATCATGCTTTTAGGGATCGTGGTCAATAATGCCATTGTACTTCTCGATTACACCCATCTTTTGCAAAAAAAGGGCAAAAATCTTTTTGAAGCCGTCACCCAGGCAGGCCAGAGCCGCTTAAGGCCTGTGCTTATGACCACGCTGACCACCTTTTTTGGCATGCTGCCCATGGCCATATCCAAAAGCGTGGGTGCAGAGGTCTGGAATCCGCTGGGAATAACCATGCTTGGAGGACTTTTACTTTCTACCCTGGTCACCCTGGTGCTGGTACCCACCGTTTATTATCAACTGGAACTCAGGAAAAAAAGTCTTGGTTTCTGAAATGCATTGCAAACGGCTTGGGTAACGCATCTTAGAGAAGCTTGATGGGTCCAAATCTTTGTACCAGCATGAAGGAAACCAAGACTGAAATAAACTATGGAAATTGAGTTGATATAAAGGTTCGGCCACAGGCTCCACAGACTCGATTGATAAAAAAAATTTACCACAAACTCTTACCTAACTTATACGATGTTTTTGCAATTTAATGAAAACTGATGTCTTAAACCTACTTTTCTCCTTTTCCTTCTTTGCCATCCTTGGATGGATATTGGAGGTCTCCTATCGATCTTTGCGGGACAGACGATTTGTCAACCCTGGTCTCTTAAAAGGACCTTACCTCCTTCTATACGGCATAAGCACATTGGCACTTATGGGTGCTGTTTACCTGTTACAGAACTCCAATTTAATACTTAAAGCTTTCGTTTATTTTACAATTACAACGGGACTTGAACTGGCCTCCGGATTCATTGCACAACACCTTTTTCAGACCCGTCTTTGGGACTATTCAGACCAACGTTTTAATTATAACGGCCATATCTGCCTTAAATTTTCAATTTACTGGATATTATTAGCCTTTGCCTTTGAATATCTCATCTTGCCCCCTTATCAAGGTTTTCTCGCCTATCTTTCACCAGGCGTCAAAGCCCTATTTTCCGGTGTGACGATTTCAATAATGTTTGTGGACTTCTTGATGGTTTTAAGTAAAAAGTTATTAGACTTGAGAGTAGATGAAGAAAGCTTAAAAACAGAATTTACAAACCTGGCCAGGCCCCTGCTTGAAGACCCCAGAGTAGTTAAACTTTCAAAATACACGCATCATAGGGGCAAGACACGGCTTACACATGTAAAAGAGGTGGCATATTTGAGCTTTCTCTGGGGCAAACGGCTTTCCCTCGACTGTAATTCAATTGTCCGCGGCGCCCTGCTCCACGATCTTTTCTACTACGATTGGCTGCGTGAAGGTCCAAGACTACACGGTTTCAGACACCATAATATTGCTCTCAAAAATGCGCGTAAAATAGCCAGCCTCTCCAAAAAAGAAGAGGATATCATCAAAAAACATATGTGGCCACTGACCATTGTGCCTCCGCGTTATATGGAATCGTTCATTGTTTCTTTGATAGATACATTTTGCTCTCTAAGAGATTATACAAGGATAAAAAATAACGAAAACGCTAAGCTGGCTTCTATTTGCGCTAGTTTGAAACCTGGAAACAAAAATGACAAAAACTCCTAATAAGATATATTTTGCCGGAATAGATATAGGCTCCACAACAGCCAAGGTGACCATCTTCGATAAAGAGGACGACCTGGTTTTTTGGCGTTACCGTCGCCATCAGGCCAAAGCCATAGAAACGGTTCGAGACATTCTCAATGAAGCCATCCGGGAGTTGGGCGACGTGGAACTCGACTTGGCAGTTACCGGCTCTGCCGGGATGGGAGTGGCCGAAATCTTTGGTCTGCCTTTTGTTCAAGAAGTTGTGGCCTCTGCATATTTTATAGAAAAGTTCTATCCTGAAGTCAGGACATTTATTGAAATCGGTGGGGAAGACTCCAAAATCATCTTCTTTGACGAGCATTTCCGTCCTGACATCCGAATGAATGGCAGTTGTGCCGGAGGAACTGGGGCCTTCATCGATCAAATGGCTGTGCTGTTGGATGTTGAAGGTAGAGAACTAAATGCCCTGGCTAAAAAGTCCTCCAATATTTATCCTATTGCCTCCCGATGCGGCGTCTTTGCCAAGACCGATATCCAGTCCATGTTAAGCCGTCACGTATCCAAGGAAGATATTGCTGCCTCCATATTTCATGCGGTTGCCCTGCAGGTACTCACTGCACTGTCCAGAGGACGGGAGATAAAAAAGAAGATACTTTTCGGAGGCGGCCCCCTTACTTTTTACTCAAAACTTCGCAATGCCTTTATCGACTTACTGGATGTCAAAAGTGACTCAGAGCTGATTATTTCTGACCATTGCGAACTCCTCCCCGCCATGGGGGCGGCCATGATCCGAAATGGCAAACGTTTCCTGGCTAAGATTAGTAATATTTTATCAATGCCTGAGAATGGAGTCGCCCGGCAAACAAACAACGACACCAAAAGGCTGCCTCCCCTGTTTGAAAGCAAGGCCGAATTTGAGACATGGCAAGAAAAACATGCACGGGCCATGATTCCCAGGGTTAATCCAGCAGTTCTAAAGGAAAAAAAACTTTTTTTGGGTGTTGATTCCGGCTCAACAACTACAAAAATTGTCCTTATTGATGAGGAAGGGAAACTGGCCCATGGTTATTACAACGCCAATAAAGGTGATCCCATCCAAGCGGTAAAAGATGGGTTGAGCAGGCTTAAGAAAAAATTCGCAGCGCTCGGCTTTTCTCCCCGTATCGTTCGAACAGCTGTCACCGGTTATGGCGAAGACCTTATAAAAGCTGCCTTTGGATTAGATGACGGCGTGATTGAGACCATGGCCCATTACCGTGCAGCGCGACAGTTTGAACCAAATGTCTCTTTTATTTTGGATATCGGCGGACAGGATATGAAAGCGATCTATATTCATAATCTCGCTGTGGCGGAAATCCAGGTAAATGAGGCCTGCTCCTCAGGGTGTGGCTCCTTTATTGAAACCTTTGCCCGCTCGCTGGGATACAATGTTCAGGAATTTGCCAAAATCGCATGTGAAAAGAATTCGCCCTTTGACCTGGGAACCCGCTGCACAGTCTTCATGAACTCCAAGGTCAAGCAAGCCCTTAGAGAGGGGGCAACTGTCTCTGATATTTCAACCGGGCTGGCTTACTCAGTCATCAAGAATGCACTGTACAAAGTACTCAAACTAAACAATATTGATGTACTGGGGAACAAAATAGTTGTCCAGGGAGGAACTTTCCGCAATCCGGCCGTATTACGCGCCCTGGAGCTGTCACTTAACAAAGACGTGATCAGACCTGACATTTCAGAATTAATGGGTGCCTACGGTGCAGCCCTGACAGCCATAGTAAATTATCACGGCAAGCAGAGTAAACCTGCTGCCTTAACCCCTATTTGGAGCCAGGAGTTGAAAACTGATTTTTCCAAAAAGGAGATCCACTGCAACGGTTGCGAGAACAAGTGCGCAGTTTTGAAGCTTACCTTTGCTAATAGAAACTGTTTTTATACTGGAAACCGGTGTGAGCGGTATTTTAACAACAATCCTGATGTCCAACAAAAGGGGAATAATCTTGTTGACGAGCAGACAATCCTCTTATTTGACAGAAAAAGAGAGCCAGAAAAGGAACCGAACCTCACCTATGGTCTTCCCCGCTGCTTAAACATGTATGAAAACTTTCCTTTCTGGTGTGCTTTTTTGACCACGTGTGGATTCAGGGTGGTTCTCTCCTCTCCCTCTAACTTCAACATCTATGAAAAGGGCGCCTGCACGGTCATGTCAGAAAACATCTGTTTCCCTGCCAAGCTCGCCCACGGCCACATTTTCGACCTTGTTGAAAAAAAAGTGGACAGGATTTTTTATCCCACGGTGGTCTGTGAACAAGAGGAATATGAGGATGTTTTGAACACTTATAACTGCCCGGTGGTTACAGGATATCCTGATCTCTTAAAAAGCGCTGTCAACCCTAAACAAAAATTTGGGATTCCACTGGATAGTCCAGCTATCAGCTTTAAGGACTCAAAGCTTTTAAGGGACCAGCTCTATCTCTTCTTTAAGCAGTTTGGAATAGATTACTGGACGATATCCAGGGCTGTGGAAAAAGGACATACAGCACAAAAGAATTACAAGGGGAGACTTAGAGCCCGGGCAAAAGCTTTGATAGCCAAGGCAGAGGATCAGGGAAAAACAATAGTGGTCCTTGCTGGTCGACCCTATCACCAAGACCCGCTTGTCAACCACGGCATCCCCCATCTGCTGGCAGAACAAGGAGTGGATGTTATCAGCGAGAATGCCCTTCCTTTAGCCCCAGAGCAGGTCTTCCTGGATGATATCAATGTCCTCACCCAGTGGAGTTATACAAACAGGCTGTATGCTGCAGCCAAGTGGGTAACTCAAACTCCCAATGCCCAATTGGTTCAGCTAACATCCTTTGGCTGCGGTCTGGATGCCATTGCTACTGATGAGGTCGGAGAAATCTTACGCGGCTGCGGAAAGATATATACCCTGCTCAAGATGGATGAAATCACCAACCTGGGTGCTGTCAAAATCAGGTTGCGCTCCATGCTAGAGACAGTAAAGGAGAATGCTGAGAGGGTCCAAAGAAAAGATAAAAAAAGAAAAATTGCTCGAACCTTAACACCCAAAGACAAAGAATGGACCCTGATTGCCCCTTTTTTTTCTCCCTTCTATTCACCTCTGATCCCGTTCGCTTTCAGACCACTCGGTTATCGGGTTGAAGTGCTCCCGTCCCAGGATAAAGCCTCGGTTGAATTAGGCCTTAAAACTATCAACAACGACATGTGCTATCCCTCTATCCTTGTTGCAGGCGACATTATAAAGGCTTTCCAATCAGGGTTATACGATCCTGAAAAGACCGCTGTTATTCTGACCCAGACCGGCGGTCAATGTCGTGCATCCTCTTATGTACCTCTTATCAAGAAAGGACTGAACACAGCCGGCCTGAATACGGTTCCGGTAATCAGCATATCTTATGGGGGTATCAATTCTCAGCCGGAATTTGAGATTGATGAAAAGGGGCTGGTCAAACGGTTGGCCCTGGGAGTTATCTTCGCTGATCCCCTGGCCCAAATGTATCTATCCACCGTGCCCAGAGAAAAGACTCCCGGGACATCTAAAGCCCTTCACAGCAAATATCTTTCAAAAATGGAAACAGGGATTGAGAATGCTGATTACTATTATCTTTTAAATCTTCTTAAAAAGGCCATTGCGGACTTTAACAGCGTTGAAATCAACAAGGAACCCGTTCCCAAAATCGGAGTCGTGGGCGAAATTTTCGTCAAATACAATTTTTTTTCCAATGGAAATATCATCGAGTGGCTTTCCAACCAAGGTCTGGAAGTAATTCTTCCCCCCTTGCAGAGCTTTTTTGCCCAAAAATTTATCAACGAAGCATATGCCCACAAGGCCCTGTTTAAACATTCTTTGATTGACTACATCAAAACCAGGATGCTTGAAATTTATACAAATTTCTACCTTGGTAAAATAAAGCGGGTCATGCAAGGTTTTCGTTTTTACCGGAAGTCTCATGATCTAAGAAAACTCTCTGAAATCACTAACGAAGTAGTCAGTCTAGCCAATCAGTTCGGCGAGGGCTGGCTTTTGGCAGCCGAAATGATCGCCATGCTTGGTGATGGAATCAGTAACATTGTCTGCTTGCAGCCATTCGGCTGTATTTCCAACCACATTACCGGGAGGGGAATGGAAAACAAACTCAGGGAGATGTATCCCCAGCTAAATCTGCTTTCTCTCGATATGGACGCAGGGGCAAGCGAAGTCAATATATTAAATCGGCTCCATTTTATGGTTATGAGAGCACGGGAACAGATAAATTGTGAGGCAAAAACAGTAGTCGGGCCAAAAGCTACTCGGCGCTTTAGCATTCCCAGGGCATGGCCGCGCGAACTAAATGTTTTTTACAATTATGTGTCACTGGATGTTGAAAAATGGAAGTCATGGGTGTCCGGCTTGGAACTGTGGGAAAAAACGCGTAACATTAAGTTCAGAATTGGCAGGTAACCATTAACATTAAGTTTAAAGAGGTGGAATCATGTCGGAAAATCAAATGAAGGATCGTATCGTCGAAGAGTTAAAGAAGGCTAAAGAAGCTGAGAGGATCACATCGGAAAAGATATACGACATCGTTAAGGAGGCGGTGGCCGACACCATGGCAGAAACCAAAGCCGGTATTGAGGAGTTTCGCTCTATCGTAAAGGATGCTGTAACAGCTGCCGTTGAAGGATTAAAAGACGCCGAAGCGAACATAACAGAACACATCGAGGCTGTCATTGAAGGGGCCATGGCCGGCGTTCGCAGCCGTGGAGATCAGACCGTCGACCTTATCAGAAAAGAGATCAGCGAGCTTGAAACAAAACTTGAAACCGAAAAAGCCAAACTGGCCCAATCTCTTAGAGAAGGTCTTGAAGGAGCTAAAGAGGCAGGAGCTACATTGTCCGAAGAGCTCAGAGCTCAGATTGAATCTGCTTTAACCGGCATCAAATTAAAAAGTACAGAATTGTTGGGTTTGACCAAGCAGACTGTAAAGGAAGCAGTCAAACAGGCCATAGAGTCCGGTGAGGATATAAAAGAGACCGTGGCCCAAATTACCAAGGATGCTACGGAAAAAGCCCTGAAAGAAGGCCGATTCAGGGCGAAAAGGGTAAAGGAGATTGCCGAAAAAATCCTCTCTGGAGCTGTGGAGGCCGCTGAGGAGACCGGCAAGGAGATCAAAAATGTTGCCCATGGCGCTTTTGAAGGGGCTCAAAAAGGAATCGCATCAGTAGTAGAATCCATTGGGGATAAAACCAGGGAATTTATCCACGAGGACCTTGCCCGGACAAAGAAAGATCTTGAGGCAATCGAAGAGCTTTTTCTGGAGACTGTTCTCAGTGTGGCAAGACGCTCGCAAGAAGTGGCAAAAGAAGTATTAACCGAACTTGTTGAACAAACTGAAAAAACGACTTCTGTCTTGAAAAAAGAGACTGGTCGTACAGCGAAAAAAATTGCTGAAAGTTTGAAAGAAACAGGAAAAGACGTTGCCAAAACCATTGCGGAGGCTGGAAGCAAGATAACCCGCGTCATGACTGACGAGGCTATAGAACTCGGGAAAAAATCCGTGGAGGTAGCAAAGGGGGCCATCTCGGGTATGTTGAAGGGGGCAAAAGATGCCCTTCAAAAAGGAAAAGAGAAAGAAAAAAAGTAATTCTAAACTATAGTCTTTGATGGCAAGTGAAAATCACCGATAAAGGCTCAAACCCCATAATACTGACGTTCTACAATGAAAGAGTATCTTGTTGGGCAAACTTATATATAGCAAGAATTAATTAATGAGGAGACTACTCTGTGGAAAACATTAAAAAATTCTTCAAAAATGACAGGTTTGCAGAACATGTCGGGATTGAATTACTAGAAGTGTCTAAAGGGTACGCAAGGGCAAAGTTAGAAATCCGGAATGAACATCTAAACAGTGTCGGGACTGTTCATGGAGGAGCAATATTCGCACTGGCAGACTTGGTATTTGCTGTTGCTTCAAATTCACACGGAACAATTGCTATGGGCATTAACGTGAGTATTTCCTATTTGAAAGCGGTTAGAGAAGGAACAATTTTTGCGGAAGCAAAAGAAATTTCCAAGAATCCAAAACTTGCTTCCTATACAGTGACCGTATCGGATCAAAGCGGAGATACAATAGCTATCTTTCAAGGGATGGTATACAGAAAAAAAGACAAACTACCTGTCCCTGCAAAAGAGTAGAAGAGTCTGTGGCCAAACCCCATTTTAACTACCAGATTAGAAATCCTGGTTTCTTGAAAGCATTGCAAAGGGCTGGGTAACCCATCTTGGTATTGAAAAAAATTATGAAAATTTGTCCCCTGAGTAGGGTTTGGCCACAGACTCAAATGCTCAAACAGGGAATTTCCAATCAATGGTAATGGTGAGTAATTTTGTTGACAATAACGAACACCTCAATAATTATATTATTTTCGTCAAAGTCTACTTAAATTTGGATAAACAATGGACCGTCTTTTCAATTTATCTAACAAAACTTTCGATATGGCCAATAGGGCCTGGAAAAGTAATGTCAACAGACGTTCTATTGGTATTCTACTTATATTGATCTACCTTGCTTCACTTATCGTCATTGAACTGGGGCGAAGAGAGCTATTGCCCCCATCTATTTCAGCTCTCATACCTAGAAGTCATTTTTATGCTATAAGTTTTACTTTTACCTTCCTGCTTTACATAGAGGTCATAGATCTCGTCTTTGGCCTTGCCCGATCTGTTTCGGAAGCTCTAGGAAAGCAGTTTGAAATTTTTTCGCTGATTTTACTTCGCCAGTCCTTCAAAGAATTTGCCCATTTGCCCGAGCCACTGCATTGGCCCAAAACAATCGAACCCATTTTGTATATCCTCTCTAATGCAGGAGGAGCTTTAATTATATTCTTTATCCTTGTATGTTATTATCGAATCCTTTACCATCAACCAATAACCTACGATCAAAAGGAAGAATTCCATTTTATCTCAGCCAAAAAAACAATCTCGCTCATCTTACTAATAACCTTTGCGGCTATGGGTATCCTTTTTTCTATTACATATATTCAATCACGCTATACATTCGACTTTTTTACGACATTCTATACAGTTCTGGTTTTCAGTGACATCCTGATCGTTCTTGTTTCCTTACGTTATAGCCACGCTTTTCCAGTAGTGTTTAGAAATTCAGGATTTGCATTGGCAACTGTGATGTTAAGGTTATCTCTAACAGCACCACCATACTATAATGCTGCCCTTGGTATTTGTGCTGCTCTTTATATTCTGGCACTCAAATACGCTTACAATCGCTTTGTTCCGCTTCACAAAGCCAAACGTAGCTAAATGCAGCCTCTTAAGCTTCTTCCACAAAAGAGTCTGTGGCCAAACCACATTTTGACTACCAGATTAGAAATCCTGGTTTCTTGAAAGCATTGCAAAGGGCTGGGTAACCCATCTTGGTGAAGCTTGCGGATAAGCAGAGCATCGGGTCGACAAAGCTAAATATCTGGTACTATGTCATAACTATCAACAATAAAAAGAATATTCATTTATCCCAAATGCCCCATTATGCTCTGCCCGCAAGCAAACTATAGATGGGTCCAGGCATTTGCACCAGCATAAAAGAAACCAGGATTGAAAAAAATTATGAAGATTTGCTCTCTGAGTTGAGTTTGGGCACAGACTCAAAAGCCTCCATCCCGCACCTCTGGCATTTAAGGCACCCGTTTTGCGGACATTTAGGTGTGGACAGACATTTTTTATATCTTTCCCACTCTCTGAGCAAATAATCTTTTCTCACCCCTATTTCCAAGACGTCCCACGCAAAAACTTCATCGGCATCCCGCTCCCGGTCCAGATACCAAGAGATATCACCGGACCAAAGCTTCAATGCCCTACGCCAGTTACCGTTCTCATCGACTACCAATGTGAGCAAAGAGTAGACCTGTTCATCGCCTCGAGCCAGAAGGCCCTGGAGCCTGGCCTGAAAAGCTTTCTCGCCCGAGAATCTAACACCTTTAAAACCTGAACACATCTTTTTAAAACGATGCAGCTTATCATTTAACTCCTTTTCTGAAGCCATAGGTGCCCATTGCATAGGGGTCCAGGCCTTGGGCACCAGACAACTAGCACTGATTTGAATAAGTTCCACTCCTTTCTTGCGTTTACCCTGCCCCTTTATTCTGGCTGACTGCAACCTCTCCAAAAATTCAGACAAATCCTGCCAATCAGCTTCATTTTCTCCAGGAAAACCTAAAATAAAATAGAGTTTCAACTTGTTAAACTGCAACGCACTAATAAGTTCCACAGCCTGAAAAAACTTTTCGTCATCAAAACGCTTATTTATAGCTTTACGCAGCCTTTTACTTATGCCTTCTACGGCCAAGGTTAAAGTCCTGGTACCTGTACGCCGCAAAAATTCCAAAAACTCCTTGTTTAAGCCATCAGCTCTCAGTGACGACAAAGAAAATTTAATTTTTTGTTTGTTTAGGAAGCGCAAAAAGGGATACAGACCCTCCCAATCTGTCAAAGCCGTACCGACCAGCCCCACCTTTCTGGGTTTTACCTCAAGCACTATTTTCTGCACATCTTCAAGACCTGCTTGCCGGGGTGGACGATAGATAAAACCGGCTGCACAAAATCTGCATCCATACGGACAGCCCCTGTTGATCTCGATAAGGAGCATATCCCTAAACCTGGATTTACCATGCACGAAACAAGAATAAGCAGGTTGTAGGGGCTCAATGCCTTGTGCCCCGATCCTTAAAGAAGGAAGACCTGCTATTTGCCTTTTAACTCTTTTACTATTTTTAGGAACAAATACCCCGGGAAGGTCGGCTATTTTTTGCAAGGAGGCTTCTTTGCTTTCTCCAGCAAGCCACATTTTCTTGATTTTTAGGACCAGAGATACAAAAGATTCTTCTGCTTCGCCAGCATAGAAAAAATCCAGACTAGGGAGAATTGGGAAAGGATTTAAAAAAGCGATCGGCCCGCCAGCCATAACCAGTGGCCAATCGCTTCGTTTTTGGGCTAAAAGAGGAATTCGTGAATTTTTAAGAAGTCTTAAAACATTTACATAATCGCCTTCAAAGTTGAGGCTAAAACATATAAGGGGAAAGAGGGATAAAGGTTTTCCCGAGTCAATAGAGCGCGCAACCTCACCATCTTTTCCGGTACCAAAAAACCGCTCTACTACGAAAAAATCATTCTTTTCAGTGAGCAATCTATATACAACCTGCCAACCCAACGTAGACAGGGCTAAACTCTCTTCTTCGGGAAAGACCAGGGCTATCGGTAACCGACCACCCCACTCCGGGATTTGCGGCTTTACACGATCCCTATATACAAGTTCTTTCACAACATGATTGGTTTTGTGTTCTGAAATGAGTAAGTTGAGCAAATTTGCAAGCTGCCAGCATTATATACATTGATTTTTTCCACTCAACTACTCACCCGAATAAATTAATGACCAACTTCAATCTGCTTGCATGCGAATAAAAGAGGGTATTTCAAACTCATCTTCATCAAAAATAAATTCTTCCCCTTGAGTATTTGATGCGCTATTTTTCACTTCATTTTTATCAACCGCTCTGCGGCCCTGACGTAGATACGTAGGAATACGCAAATCATCTTCCGAATCAGGATCAATCTGCACGGTGCGAGGTCTCTTGACTATACTCCCTTTTTCTTTTCTGGCCTTACTAATAGAAGTGACCCTGGAGCTTTCAGTTTCAATACTTTTTTCGTTTGCATCTTCAATACCAGTGGCAATGACTGTAATGCGCATTTCATCACCCACATTCTGATCAAAGACTGTTCCGAAATAGATCTTTGCATCTTCGTGAGCTGCTTCATGGATTATGTTGGCAGCTTCACTAACCTCATCAATGGTCAAATCAGGGCCACAGGTTACGTTCATGAGTACGCCTTTGGCTCCATCAATAGAGACGTCTTCTAACAAAGGACTGGTTATGGCCTTCATGGCTGCCTCTCTGGCGCGACCTTCTCCCTGGGCAATGCCTGTGCCCATCATGGCCAGCCCCATTTCAGACATGACTGCCTTTACATCGGCAAAATCCAGATTGATCAGCCCCGGAACCATAATCAAATCAGAAATGCCTTTAACTGCATAATAGAGCACTTCATCGGCTTTTTTGAGCATCTCCAAAAAGGTGGCTTTTTTGGAAGCCAAGGACAAAAGACGGTCATTGGGAATGGTGATGATGCTGTCCACCACCTCTTTTAAGGCCTTGATTCCCTTTTCAGCCTGCATAAGCCTTTTTTTCCCTTCAAAATAAAAAGGCTTGGTAACCACAGCCACGGTCAGGGCTCCTAGTTCCTTGGCCACCTGGGCAATCACCGGCGCGGCTCCGGTTCCTGTTCCGCCACCCATCCCCGCGGTGACAAAGACCATATCACAGCCATCCAGGACCTCGCGAATCTGCTCCGTACTTTCCATGGCGGCTTCCCGGCCAATATCTGGATTGGCTCCTGCACCCAGACCTTTTGTCAACTTTTCTCCCAATTGCAGTTTAAATTCGGCTTTAGAGTGTTTTAAGGCCTGGACGTCTGTATTGGCAGTGATGAAGGTTACTCCTTTCATGGACGAACAGATCATATTGTTTACGGCATTACCGCCGCCACCACCGACGCCGACCACTTTTATCTGGGCATTGCTTTCCATTTCAATTTCCAGGTATTCCATTTCTTCCTCCTTCCCCTTGCTTTTAGCCATTTGCTCCTGCCTTAAGCATTCAAAAAAACAAACTAACTAATATCCACAAACCACTTACGCATCCTAGATAGGATACGGTTAAAGATATTTTTGTCCCGAATTCGGAACCGCTGCTCAGAGCTTTCCTTTTCTGCTCCATACCTCAAAAGCCCCACAGCAGTGGCATACATCGGGCTATTGACAACATCCTTTAGTCCCCCAATTTGGATAGGATATCCTATACGGGTGGGCAGATTAAAAATCTGTTCAGCCAGTTCCTGCACCCCTTCGATTAACGCTGCTCCTCCGGTTAAAACTACTCCGGCTCCAATGGTCTTTTTGTATCCGGACTTAATCAGTTCCTGATCAACCAGAGCCAGAAGTTCTTCCATTCTAGGCTCGCAAATCTCGGCCAGAACATGCCTCGACAAACGTCTGGGAGGCCTGCCGCCCACACTTGGCACCTCAATCACCTCATCCTGTTGAACGAGATCAGCCAGAGCGCAACCGTATTTGATTTTAATCTGTTCCGCTGCCACCATTGGAGTCCTCAAACCAAAAGCAATATCATTGGTCAAATTGGTCCCGCCTATGGCCAGGACACTAGTATGCTTAATAGAATCATTATTAAAAACGGCCAAATCTGTTGTTCCTCCACCAATATCCACCAAGGCTACGCCTATCTCCCGTTCCTCTTCTGTCAGCACGGCCTTGGCCGAGGCAAGGGATTCCAAAACAATATCCTCCACATCCAACCCCGAACGATGACAGGATCGAACAATATTCTGGGCACTGCTGACAGCTCCGGTGACAATATGTACCTTTACCTCCAGCCTGACCCCTGCCATCCCCAGCGGATCAGCAATGCCACGCTGATCATCAACAATAAACTCCTGGGGTAAAATATGGATAACTTCGCGATCCAGGGGAATGGCTACAGCCTTGGCCGCATCAATAACCCGCTCAATATCCCGGGTGCTGACTTCTCCGCCCTTAACAGCTATTACTCCGTGGCTGTTAAACCCTTTGATGTGACTCCCGGCAATGCCTGCATAAACCGATCTGATATCACATCCAGCCATGAGCTCTGCCTCTTCCAGGGCCTTTTTGATGGATTGCACAGTTTGTTCAATATTGACCACAACTCCCTTGCGCAGGCCAGTGGAAGGACTTGTCCCTATACCAACCACATCTACCCCATCAGGTGATATCTCGCCCACAACCGCACAAATTTTTGTAGTCCCCAAATCCAGCCCTACGATCAAATCAGATTTGGCCATAATTCTATCCTTTAAAAGGTTAAAAGGTTTAAAGGCTAAAAAGTCAGGAGACTAAAAGGTTTAGAGGCCAAGAGATCAATTTTGGCTTCTCCACCTCTTCACCATTTTACCTTTTTATCTTTTAGCCATTACCTAAAACCTACCCATACCTGTCCTTTAAGAACATGGATTTTATTTACTTTGTTTAGCTCTCCCCTATTGCGCAAATCTTTCCAGACCAAGCTTAATCTATGCACATTTTCTAAAATTTCATCCATATCCAGGCTGAGCTTGAGCCGTGGTTTTTCCAAAAAAGCTTCCATCCTGTTTAAACTGGTCAAGTGTATCCCGGCCAAATCCTGCCAGGAAAAAGGGAACTTCTTCTTATCCAGCAAAGAAACTATTATTGGTAATTGCTCTTTAGCCCGCGTACATTGTGCATCTACATAAAGTACAGGTAGAGAAATAAAATTCTTGGGCAGCACCTCGGCTATACGCTCACCCAGCCGATTAGCATAAAAAAGCTTTTGGCCATATTTGACCCAAAAATAAGCTTGGCGTTCAACAATAGCGATCCTAATCTTGTCAGGTAGTTCCCGACGTACATAAACCTTTTTAATCCAAGGGTTTTTTGATAATTTATATTGTAGCTCAGCAATGTTTAAGTCCAGAATATTCTGACCCAGGTTCAGCCCCAAGGAAGAAGTAATTTCTCCGTAAGTAAGGTGCTTACAGCCTTCTATTTCAATCTGTTTCAGGGCAAAATAATTACTACCTGTTACCAAACGATAACCATAGATAAGACCCAGGCTTATGCCCGCTATAAAAACTAAACCAACCACAATTTTCAGGCCCAATATGAAAATTACCTTTACCAGCTCTCCTAGGCCTTGCCTGACGGTACTCGAATTTTGTCGGTAACTTTTTACTCTGCTAACGGGCCTTTTTCTGGCCATGGCATCTAGATGCATGGGACAACTTTAACCTCCATCTCCAAGGCAATTCCCCACATTCTGCTCACTTTATTCTGGGCAAACTCAATTAATTCCAGGGCCTGGCTAGTTGTCCCGTGACCGTAGTTAACCAAAAAATTAGCATGTAAAGCGGAAAAGCCTACTCCTCCAAGCCTCTTCCCTCTAAAACCAGCTTGATCCAATAACCACCCGGCTGAAACTTCCTTCACTCCTCCATCAAAACCTATTTTCTTCGCCAATAAGCTACTTTCCCGTGGGTTCAGGTTTGGATTTTTAAACACACACCCTGCCGTAGCCTGAAGAACAGGTTGCGTTTTTTTTTTGCGCTCATACCAGGAGGCAATTCTCTTTTTGATCTCCCCTGAATCATCTTTTCCAAGCCTTAAAATAGCACCTAAGATTAAATAAAACCCGCTTGTTCTTTTTAATCTAAAATTTCGATAAGCTATGTACGTATCCTCTCTGTCTACCCAGAATATCCCCTGCTCAGGGACCCAGACTTTAACCTTCTCTATTTTCGAACCTATTTCGACACCATGCGAGCCGGCATTCATGGCCACAGCTCCACCCACAGTTCCCGGTATCCCGGCCAATCCTTCAAGACCACTAAGACCTTTCTTTATGCACCAGCCCAAGAAACGAGGTAAACTCAAACTCGCTGAAACTTCTACGAGGACCTCGTTTTCCCTTTCGTCCAAAATTTGGGGTGTTTCTCCCCCTGCCCATTTTATCAGGACCAAATCCACGTCTGCATCGCGAAACAAGACATTGCTCCCCCGCCCCAAAACAAAAGCCAAATCTTTTATCTCCGGCCAGACACGACCAAGTTCATCCAGATCAGAGCAAGAATGGGCCAGATAAAGCCTTCGCCCTCTGCCTCCGAGTTTTAATGTGGAAAATTTCTTTAACTCCGGCCTGTCTATAATCTGCATGAGCTTCCCATCTTCCTGATGAACGTATGCAATACGCCCCTACTTCTCCGTTTCACCGCTTCCTTTCAAAAACTCTTCCCCTACTTTCCACACACTGCCTGCACCCAGAGTCAGAAACAAATCATTCGGTCTGAGTATCTCTGGCAGAGCCTTGGCCACAGCATCCAGGTCTTCAAAAAATATAACAGGAGTTCCGCTGACCTGCTTGATGCCCTGAGCCAGGCTGAGCCCATTTACTCCAGGGATGGGGTCCTCCGAAGCCGGATAAATTTCTGTCAGAAGTAACAGGTCCACATCTGAAAAGACCCGGCAAAAGTCACCAAACAAGACCTTGGTCCGGGTAAACCTGTGTGGCTGAAACAGAACTACCAATCTTTTCTCCGGGTAACATTTACGAGCCGTTTCTAAAGTAACACGAATTTCAGTAGGATGGTGTCCGTAATCATCAACTACCAACACCCCGTCTAGCTCTCCTTTTTGCTCAAACCTTCGTCCTACACCGCCAAACAACTCAAGTCCTTTAATGATCTTCTCCTTGTCAATGCTTGCTTCTATGGCAATACCAATGGCAGCCAAGGCATTTAAAATATTGTGGCGACCTGGTTGGTTCAGACGGACACGGCCCCAATAGTTATCGAACATAAACACATCAAACTCTGACCCGCGGCTACAATTTATGATTTCGGCCCGCAGATTATTTTTCGACCCAAATCCATAGGTAAGGACCGGCCTCTTGACATGAGGCAAGAGAGAATCAACCCCCGGATCATCTCCGCAAACCACATTGACTCCATAAAATGGTATCGAGTTCATAAATTGGACAAACGCGCCCTTGATTTCTTCAAGATCTTGATAATAATCCAAGTGATCCGCATCCACATTGGTGACAATCGTCATAATGGGGAACAGACAGAGAAAAGAACCATCTGACTCATCCGCCTCGGCAATAAAAAACTCCCCTGTGCCTGGCAGGGCATTACTTCCGTAAGAATTCAGACGCCCACCAATAATTACAGTGGGATCCAACCCTGCTTCCTTAAAAATCGTACCCAAAAAAGAGGTAGTGGATGTCTTGCCATGCGTTCCAGCCACAGCAATACCGGTCTTTAAACGCATAAGTTCAGCCAGCATCTCTGCCCTGGGAATAATAGGAATCTGTTTTTCTCTGGCTGCTACAAGTTCTGGGTTGTCATCTTTGATGGCCGTAGATTTAACCACCACCTGGGCCTGTCCCAGATTATTCTGGTCATGTCCGATAAATATCTTCGCTCCCAGGCCTCGTAATCTGGCTACCTGCACACTTTCGCTCAGATCAGAACCGCTGACTTCATAGCCCAGGTTAAGTAATACCTCGGCAATCCCGCTCATGCCTGAGCCACCAATCCCGACCATATGTATTTTTTTTACTTTTGCCTGCATTCTTTTGTTTATTGGTTTATTAGTTAAATAGTTTATTGGTTAAATGGTTTATTAGTTTATTGCTTTATCTTGGAAGTCTCATTTCACTCTCCCAGCATCCCTCACACGCTGTAAGCTATTATCCAATCAACTAATCAACCAACTAACTGGCATAATTCCTCGACAATAATTTCAGCGGCATTGGGCCTGGCCAGACTTCTGGCTGCCCGGGCCATTTTTTCTAATTTATCAGGCGCACAGAGCAAGTCCTCGATAACTTGAGCCAGGTTAATTTCCTCCAGATAGCTCTGCACCAGAACCATTGCTGCTCCTGCCCTTTCCAATACTTTAGCATTGGTCAACTGGTGATTATGCGTGGCATAGGGGAAAGGAACCAAAATTGCTGGTTTACCGGCCACGCAAAGTTCGGCCAGAGTCGTGGCTCCAGCCCGGCAAAGAACAAGGTCGGCATAAGCATAAGCCTTGGCCATATCTTCAATAAAAGGCTCCACTTTAGCCTGTGGATATTTCCGGGCATAGACCTTGTTTACCTCTTCAAAATCCCTTTTCCCGGTCTGATGCCAGATCTCTATCCCCTGGGCCTTGAGTTGACTAAGACAGTCTGTAACCGCCTGATTTATAGCCCTGGCTCCCTGGCTCCCACCCAGGACAAGTAACCTTTTTCCCCTGGCATGGGATAAAGTCTCTTTGGCTGCCAGAGAAACAATCTCCCCCCGGATCGGGTTGCCACTTAAAATAACTTTATCCTCCGGGAAAAAACCATGTTCGTCTGGAAAAGTTAAAAAAACCCTGTCTACCCGCTTGCCCAAGATTCTATTAGTCACTCCGGGAAGGCTGTTTTGTTCATGAACGGCCGTAGGCAAACCCATCCATCTGGCAACCAGGACCGGAACAAAGCCAGCATAACCGCCAAAACCAATCACCACCTCTGGCTTAAAAGAACGCAAAAATAAGAATGACTTAACAAGGCTCTGACTGAGCCAAAAAACTGTGGCCAAAGACCTTATCCCCCTGCCAAGTACGCCCCTGGCTGGTAATCCCTTAAATTCCAGGCCAGCTTTTCGGGCCAGAGCCGCTTCCGGTCCTGACTCACCGCCCAAAAAGCAAATTTTACAGTCAGGATTTTGCTCTCGTATTTTCTCGGCCACAGCCAGGGCCGGGAAAATATGTCCGCCCGTGCCCCCTGTAGTTATAACCACTCGCTTAAGCATCTTAGTTAAATGGTCGATTAGTTAAATGGTTAAGTAGTTGATTGGTTACATGGTTAGTCTTCACCCAATAAACTAATAAACCAATCAACCTGTAAGCCATTAGTCTCTTGCCTTTTGTCTTCTTGAAAGATTCAGTAAAAAGCCTGCGCAAAAAAATGAAACTAACAGGTTACTTCCTCCATAACTAACGAAAGGCATGGGCACGCCCTTGGGCGGTACTGTTCCCAGAACCACGGCAATATTTAAAAGAGCACCTAAAATCAAAATTAAGCCCAGACCAAAGGCAGCGAATCTGTCCTCCATCTCTTGCTGATCACAGGAGATCCTGATTACCCGCCAGATAATGATCCCAACCAAAATAAAAACCAAGGAAAAGCCGACAAAGCCCAATTCCTCACCCAAAACAGCGAGGATAAAATCATTGTGCGCTTCCGGTAGAAATAAGAGCTTCTGCCGTCCCTCTCCTAAACCCAGCCCCCACATTCCGCCAGAACCAAAACCATATAGGGATTGGACCAATTGATATCCACTGTCCTGGGCATCTTTGAAAGGATCCAAAAAGGCAAACCAGCGCCGAAAGCGATACGGAGATTGTACTATCAACACAAATCCCGTGGCCACAGCCAAAAAAGCAGAAGAAACCAGGTATACTAATCGTGTTCCTCCGATTAGACTCATAAAAAACAGTATCAGGGCTAAGTAGGCTGCACCGCCAAAATCCGGTTGAAGCATAAGCAATACACACATAGAGGCCGTGACTATAGTCGGGGGCAAAAAACCAACACTGAAAGTTTTGACCAATTCTTGCTTGTGCGAAAAAAAATAGGCCAGATAAAAAACCAAAGCCACTTTGGCCAGTTCCAGGGCCTGAATTGTCAGCGGCCCGAATTTAAGCCACCTTCGAGCGCCGCCCGCACCATAACCCAAGGGGCTGAAGACAGTTAAACAAAGAAGTCCAAAGACCAAAATAAGCCAAAGATATTTTAATTTATAGAAAAATGTTCTTGGAATCTTGATTGTGCAGGCCAAGACAATCAATCCGGCCAAGGTAAAAACAACCTGTTTCTTGATAAAATAAAATTTATCCCCCAAAAACTTTTCAGCCATAATACTGCTGGCACTAAAGAGCATAACTAGTCCCAAACCAGATAAGGCCAAGACAGCACCCAAAAGCCACAAATCAATGCCCGGACCTGAATTTTGCTTAATCCTTCCCCCTCTCATCTCCCTCTCGTATTTTGGGCATTTTTTCCGTTACCTATTGTCCAGCCAAGCACGCTGGCATGCTTGCTTCTAAGCATTTCCCTTGTCACGCACACAATCCAACACCAAACGTTGAAATTGCATTCCCCTTGCCTTGTAATCCGGAAACAGATCAAAGCTGGCCGTGCCTGGAGAAAGAAGAACAGTATCTCCTGGTTTTGCATCAACGACAATTTTCCGTACTGCTTCCTCCAAGGTGGGAAACCACTCCATTTCCACCAGGTCACCAAAGGCTTGGAGAAAAATTTCTTTACTAGCTCCAAAAAGGTAGACCTTGCTTACCTTTTCCTGCACAAGTGGCCGAATTACTTTTAGATTCCCGCCCTTAAAAACTCCACCGGCCAGAAGTCTTATAGGGCGAGGAAAAGTTTTTAAGGCCGACTTTACGGCGTCAATAGTGGTAGCCTTTGAGTCATCAACAAAAGTTATCCCTTTATGCTGAAAAAATATCTCCTGTCTGTGGGCCGGTGGGACAAAGTCCTGTATATTCTTTTCAAGCTCGTTTTCAGTAACTCCAAAATACTTACAAGCCAGAAAAGCGGCCTCCAAATTCTCTTGATTATGTTCGCCCCTAAGCCTTGGACAAGAGAATCTGTCTTGGGGCACAAAATAAACCCTCCTGGCACGGGTAAATGAACGCTTTTCAAGTTCGCCCTTTAGACTTAAAGGGAGAATGGCCAGATCTTGTTCATTTTGCCTGGCAAAAAGTTTTAACTTGGCTTCAAAATACTCTTGAATATCCTGATGATAATCCAGGTGATTGGGAGAGAAATTAAGGAAAATAGCTACCCGCGGATGGAATCCACTACAGTTTTCCAACTGAAAACTGCTCGTCTCCAGGACCAAAATCTCTGCCTTTCTCCCTTCCAGAAGGTATTCGCTAAGCGGGGTGCCAATATTGCCACCGGTAAACACCACTTTCCCTGCCTTTTCCAGAACATGAGTAATGAGTAAGGTAGTAGTTGTTTTTCCATTGGTTCCGGTAACGGCAATTATGGGCTCGGACACAAACCAGGAAGCCAACTCCAACTCAGAATAGACTTGGGCACCGGCTGGTATATGAGCCTGAATGTTTCTTTTCTGAACTCCTGGACTCAATATAATTAAGTTCGCTCCTTTAAAATCTTCAGGTTTATGTTCACCAAACCTTAGGGCCCAACCTTTTTCCTCAGCTAATTGCTTGAGATCCTTAGAAAACCTGCTTTCGTCCTTTTCCAAAAGGCGAACCTCTGCTCCAAGCCTAGTCAAAAGCCTGGCCGCGGCCAGACCTGATCGTCCTGCGCCTACAACAACAGCCTGATGGCTGCGTAATTGTCCTGGATGAATTAACTCTTTCATAAATTTTTAATGGTTATGGTGATGAAAAGGTAAAAAGGTGAAGAAGACAGAATAAGCCTTTTTACCTTTTTACCTATCATTACTACCTCAATTTCAGGGTACTCAAAGCAACCAGAGCCAGGAGAATGGATAAAATCCAGAACCTGACTATTATCTTGGATTCGGGTACGCCCTTTAATTCAAAATGATGGTGCAGCGGGGCCATCCGAAAAATTCGCTTCCCCCCACTAAGCTTGAAGTAACCCACCTGAAGAATAACTGAGATTGTTTCTACAACAAACAAGCCACCAACAATGACCAGAATCAATTCCTGCTTACAGAGCACAGCAATAAACCCAAGACAGCCGCCCAGGCTTAAACTGCCAACATCGCCCATAAAAATCTGAGCCGGATAAGCATTAAACCATAAAAAACCTAAGCCTGCCCCGACCATTGCCCCACAAAACACTGTGACTTCACCAACACCGGGAATATAGGCTATCTGGAGATATCTGGCCAACTGAGAGTGACCTGTGACATAGACAAACAAAGCGAAACAGGCCGCACAAACCACTACGGGCCCAATAGCCAGGCCATCCAGGCCATCTGTCAAATTCACTGCATTAGATGCTCCGACCATGACAAAGATGGCAAATGGGATATAGAATAAATATAAATCAGGTCTTATGTCCTTAAAGAACGGAACCAAAAGTTCTGTGGTATAGCCCGGCATATTAACCAAAATTGAAACTACTCCCAATGCTACGATCATCTGCCCTAAAAATTTGGTCTGGGCACTTAAACCTTTATTCTGCTTTTTGACGATTTTTAAATAGTCATCCACAAAACCAACCAACCCAAAGCCCAAAAAGACAAAAATAGTCAGCCACAAAAATTTATTAGTCAAATCTCCCCAGAGAAAAACACTACCCAACAGACTAACACCAATAAGCAAACCACCCATTGTAGGCGTGCCCGCTTTATTCTGATGTTTCGGTCCGTCTTCCTGAATATATTGCCCAAATTTTATCTTTCTCAACCATTCAATAAATTTTGGCCCAAGCACAATACTAATCAACAGGGCGGTCAAAAGAGCATAGATACTTCTAAATGTTATATATCTGAAAACATTAAAAACAGTGTAATCCTGAGATAATGGATATAATAAATGATATAACATTTCGCTTCTTAACCTTTTAACCTCTTAGCCTATTAAAATTCCTATCCTTTAACCTTCTTCACATATTCTTCCATTTTACTGCTTCTTGAACCTTTAAACAGAAGAACAGCCTGTTTTAAATTAAGATTTTTAAAAAAACTAAAAAAATCTTCCGGGCTGTGACAGATATAAAATTCTCCTGACCATCCTTTGAGCCCCTCTTTTACAAAAGACGCATTCTGACCGTGAAAAAATACATAACGGCAACCTATGCTATGGATAAACTCGCCCAGCTTCCTATGTTCTTCTTCTGATGCTTCACCCAATTCAGCCATATCTCCAAGGACAAGAACCAACTCTTTATCTTTAGCCAATTCTGCAGCGGTGCTAATAGCTGCCCTCATAGAAAGGGGATTGGCATTATATGTATCGTCAATAATTGTCCACTCCCCTTTAGTCCAAAGGCAAAGCCTCTGTTCTGGCAGCCTGGCCTGACAAAGCCCCTGTTCGATCTCCGAGCCTGAATAACCCAATAAATGGGCCAAAACAGCTACCGCGGAAATGTTCTCTGTTAAATGGGCACCTATCCAGGGCAAAGTAAGACAGTAGCTTTCCCCATTTATCCCCATTTCATAGTGGCCCCTACCCCCTTCACAGCCACGGTACTCCCCCCAGAATCTCTGTCTTTTATCAGTGCAGGAAAAAAAGTAAGGCTTAATTTGGTTGCGCCTCTGGGCTTCTTTGACCAAAGGAGGGTAGTCTTTATTTAAAATTGCCCAGGATTCGTTTTCCAAATAATCAAGAATTTTAGTCTTATACCTGGCCACATCAGATACACTGCCTAAGCCCTCCAGATGACAAGGGCCGATATTGGTTATAACCACAATATCTGGACGCAAAATACTTCCCAATTCTTCCATATCTTCGGGTTTACTAATGCCCAATTCTAAAACCCAATAATCTTCCTGGCCATCAAACTTCAAAATCGACAAAGGCAGGCCGAGCTGATTGTTCCAATTTTTATAATTCTTTCCAACCTTGGCTTTCTGACTTAAAACAGAGAAAAGAAACTCTTTGGTTGTTGTTTTTCCTGCTGAACCAGTGATACCGATGACCCTAGCCCTCGTTCTCTGTCTTACATAAAGAGCCAGCCGGCCCAGTGCCTTGACTGTATCTTCCACCAGAAGAACCGGTACCTCTTCTATATCTAATAAAGGAGTATGGGCCAAAATAGCTCTTGCTCCCTTTTTCACTGCCTCCTGAGCAAAATTATGGCCATCGTATCTTTGCCCGGCTATACATACAAAAAGATCTCCCTCCTGAACCAACCGACTATCAGTCTGCACCTTTGTTATTGGTACTTTTTCAAAGCCGTCAAAGTCCCCATAACTTGATATCGCCAGGGCAATTTGCTCAATAGTCAAATGCATCAATTATCTCCTCCACCACACGCGCATCGTGAAAAGGAATTTTTTCTCCCTTTATTTCCTGATAGTCTTCATGCCCTTTGCCAGCTATAAGCAAAACATCGCCTTTTTCCATTCTAGAAATGGCCAGTTTTATGGCCTTTTTCCGGTCTGGCTCAATTTCTATCTCTACTCTTCCCTTTATTCCCGGCAAAATATCCTTGATTATTGCCTCAGGTTCTTCATTCCTGGGATTATCCGAAGTAATTACAGCTAGATCCGCATACCTGGCTACTGCCTCACCCATAAGCGGTCTTTTTGCCTTGTCCCTGTTTCCACCGCAGCCAAAAAGTACTATAAGCCGTTCAAAGTCTATGTTTTTCAAAGTCTTGCACACATTTTCCAAGGCATCCGGGGTGTGGGCATAGTCTACAAAGATATTGAGTCCTTTTTTATTACCTACCCGCTGCAAACGGCCCGGAACACCTTGAAAGTCCTCAAGGACCTTTAATTCCATCTCCTCCATGCCCAGTTTTAAACCGACGCCTAACGCAGCCAATAGATTGAAGGCATTAAATTGGCCAACGAGAGAAGATGACATGGACCACTGTTTGTTGTGAAACTTACATTCAAGTCTTAAGCCCTGCCGACTTTCTATAACGGACGCAGCAATGAGATCATTGCCTTCTCCCAGACCATAACAGAGAGGCTCCAACGCCATTTTTTTTAATCTTTGTCCGAACTTGTCATCACCATTAATAATAGCCTTTGGTTTCCTGTTTTTTTCGGGAGTGAACAACTTTGCTTTGGCCTGAAAATAATTTTCCAGGTTTAGATGATAATCCAGATGATCCTGGGTTAAATTGGTAAAAACAGCATAATCAAAATAAATCCCAGCCACCCTGTCTTGGTCCAGGGCATGAGACGAGACCTCCATACATATCCAGTCCACACCATCTTTATCCATTTGGGCCAAAAGGTGATGGAGGCGCAGGCAATCAGGAGTGGTCATATCGGCCGCGTACTCTTTCCCCCCCCATCTATAGTTTACAGTACCTATTACCCCCACCTTAAACCCATTTCCGGTCAGTAAATGTTCTAGTAGATAACTAGTTGTTGTCTTGCCGTTGGTCCCGGTGATGCCGATAATCCTCGCCCGAAGCGCTTCAGTGCCAAAATAAGCTCCGGCCAGTTCCCCTAGAGCTTGTGCCGGATTAGGATGGATGACTATTTTTTCCCTAACATCTAATAAGCCAGGAGGCACATGCCTGGTAACAACATAAGCTGCCCCTCTTTCCAATGCCTGAGGAATATACACTGCTCCATCCACTCTGGTGCCGGGCAAGGCCACAAAAATATCACCATGCTCAACTTTCCCTGAATGGGTGCATACAGGAGTCCCGGTTCTGGCCAGTTTAAGAAGTTTTGCCCATAATCCCGTGTCTCCGGCGACATTCCATATTTTTCTATCATCCCAAGTCATCATCTTTTCAACTACTTAACTCTGGCTCTGTGAGCCATAATTTAATACTTTTGTCTGCTGGCCATTTACTCCCGGGCCGAGGCTTCTGTTTTTTAATCACCATTCCCTGGCCGATCAGCTCTGGAACAATCCCCAGTCCCAGTAAAGTTTGTAAGGCCTTGCGCAAGGATACGCCCTGAAAATCCGGAACATTAGCTGCATCAACAGCACCAGCCGTTTTGATGACATTATTTTCCGATTTTACCTTGACCCTGACTAACTCGTGGTGCTGTTTATCGCGTTCCACAGACTGAACCTTCGGATAATCATTATATAAAGACAAAAGTTCCATACCAACCTTTTTTGCTGCTGGTGCAGCCACCACTCCTCCATAATGTTGGGGATGTGGCTCATCTACAACTACTAAAACCAAATATTTTGGGTTTAAAGCCGGGAACAGGCTTACAAATGAGGCCACATATTTATCCCCATAACCCCCTGTTTTCATGGCCTTTTGGGCGGTTCCTGTTTTGCCGCCGACTTCGATTCCCGATATACGAGCCTGTTTACCTGTCCCGTCTTCTTCCACCACTTCCCGAAGCATAGAAAGAACCAACCGAGCCACTTTCTTGGGAAACACTCTATACCCGGATAATTTCTCCTGCTCGGGTCTACTGACTAATTTAAGTGGCTCAAATATTCCCCCTTTAGCCAGACAGAGATAAGCCTGGGCCAAGTGCAAAGGGGTTATGGCCAGCCCCTGTCCGAAAGAAGCCGCTGCCAGATCAATTTTATTCCATTTATGGTAAGGACGAATCAGTCCTTTGCTACGCCCTGGAAAGGGGAGTTCAACAGCCCGGCCAAAACCTAATTTCTGCAAATAGTTAAAATACGTCTCCTCACCCAGATCCAGGCCAATCTTGGCTGCACCAATATTACTGGAATACCTGATAATCCTGTTTACAGAGAGCCACCCGTATTTATGAGTGTCATTTATTTCACTATCACCAATACGCCAACGGCCATTTTCACAAAAATAAATGGATTTCTTCGTACAAACTCCCTCGGTTAGCGCTGCTGCCACTAAAAAGGGCTTGATGGTTGATCCAGGTTCAAGGAGATCCAAAACAGCTCTATTACGCCAGATACTTGGACTTGAATTTCGAAAATTATTAGGATTAAAAAAAGGATATGTAGCTAGTGCTAAAATCTCTCCTGAAGGAACATGGACCACTACGCAGACACCACTGCGACCTGAAAACCTCTGAACCACCTCAGCTAATGCATCTTCAGCTGCCAGTTGAACGCGAGCATCTATTGTTAGGTAAAGGTCATGACCACTTAAAGTTTGCAGAGTCGCGCTGGCGCTACCCGGAGCCATCCTCCTGCCCGCAGCATCCTTTAAAAGAACAATTTTCTTTTCAGTTCCTCCTAAATACCCGTCGAAAAATCTTTCCAACCCTTCCAAGCCATGTCCGTCAGTACCTACAAAACCCAATACCTGGCCCAATAAATGACCCTGAGGATAAATGCGCTTATATTCATTGACTAAATAAATACCCTTTAAATTAGCCTGGCGAATTAACTTAGCCTTACGATCACTGATTTTCCGAGTCAGCCAAACAAAACTCTTTTTCTGACGCAAAATCCGAACAAGTTTTGTTCTCTTTATATTTAAAATCTTACTTAATTTTTTGGAAGCCAGCTTATAATCATTTATTTCCAGTGGGTTAGCATATACAGATTTACTTAATACACTCTGAGCCAAAACCAGGCCATTACGATCAAAAATCTCTCCCCTTTTGCCCTGAATCTTTTCTCGACACCAGTATTGGTTTTCCGCCAGCCGGGCCAGCTTAGGACCTTCAACTATCTGCACCCAATAGGCCCTGGCCCATAGACCCAGCCATAACCCCATAAAAACCAGGCCCATAAAAATAATCTTGAACCTGGACCAGTCTTTTGTCTTCAGCCCCCGCTTTCTACTCATGATCCAACCTTCTCACCCTGTCTGCACCAGGGGGAGAAAATCCCAACTCTTCAGCTAATCTCTTCAACCTATATGGAGAGAGGAGGTTATTTTTTTCCACCAAAAGCTTGGATTTAAGTTCCAAGTTGGCCGCATATTCTTTTTGCAACTTTTTTAAATCATATGCCAAATCTACCTTTTCAATACTTACCCATACCTTAATGAGGCTCATGAATATGGTTATTAAAAAAAACACTAACAAGCCTAATACTTTTCTTTTTGTTAACCCCAACATAATCAACCGACTCGCTCAGCCACCCTTAATTTTGCACTCCTGCTTCTTGGATTTCGCTCAATTTCTTCTTCATCCGGGATAATAGGCTTTTTGGTCAAGATATGTAGTGTTTTTTGATGGTTACAATCACAAATCATCTTTTGTGGAGGACAAATACATTCAGCAGACTCTTTTTTAAAAAAAAGTTTGACGATCTTGTCTTCCAAAGAGTGGAAAGAGATGATAGCCAGCCTTGCCCCTGGGTTTAAATAGTGAACTATCTTGTCCAGAAACTCCTTAAGCGCATCCAGCTCTTGGTTGACTACAATTCTTAAAGCCTGAAAAGTTCTGGTAGCTGGATGATTTCTGGCTTTAAGCCGCATTTTCGGCGGGTAAGCATTTTTCACAATTTCAGCCAATTGAAGGGTGGTTTCTATCTTTTGTTTTGCTCGTGCCGTGACTATGGCCCTTGCAATCCTCCCAGCCAAGGGATCCTGACCATACTTGGCAATTATTTCCTTAAGCATTTGCACTGAGTAATTATTGACTATATTTTTGGCAGGGATAAAACCCTCTTCTTTTGACATACGCATATCTAATGGACCATCGTGCAGAAAACTGAACCCCCTCTCCGGAGTTTCAAGCTGCATAGACGACACTCCCAGATCCAACAATGCCCCATCTAGCTTATCCCACCCGATTTCATTCAAGGCCCGGTCAAAATCTTTATAAGAACAAAGAGCTAAAAAAAAGCGGCCAGCATATTCAGCAAGTCTTTGTTCTGCAATCTTAAGGGCCTGTTCATCCTGATCAATTCCCAGAACCTGAACATTGGCCCCATGGCGCAAAATAGCTAACGTGTGTCCTCCCAAACCGAGAGTGCCATCCAGAAACCGTTTTTTCCTTCCGGGTTCAAGCCATTTTATGACTTCTTCACGTAATACCGGCTGATGTTCGATCATATTATTTATACTCTAAAACCTAAGTTCAAATCCATTTTGGGCCAGGGCGTCCATAACTCCATCAAAATTTTCTTCCATCTTCTTGCGCCCGGCCTCAAAGCGTTCCATATCCCAAATCTCAAACTTACGACCCACACCAGCCAATACCACATCTTTATTCAGTCCGGCATATGCACGCAGATAAGGTGGAACCAAAATCCGTCCTTGTTTATCCAAGGTAACCTCAGTAGCACCTGAAATAAAAAAACGATGAAAATCCCTAAACGTTCTGTTGGCCATATTCAGTTGGTTGAAGCTCTTTTCAATCAACTCCCACTCAGGCAAGGGGTAACCAACCACGCAATCATCAAAATTTGTGAGCATTAATTTCCCTTCGGGAGACATTTTGATTACCATCTCCCTAAAGTCCGGAGGCAGCATTACCCTGCCTTTACTATCCAGATTTCTATGCGTATGCCCACGAAACATTATTTAGTACCCACCACTTTTTACCACCTGTTACCACTCTATCCCCCATGAAGCAAGAAAAAGTCAAGGACTAAAAAAAAATCTTTAAAACTTTTCCGTTTTCGCTTAGTTTATTTCTTAAATATAGTTGTTTAGCTAAACCAATTACTCTTTGTGAGGTCAAAATGCGCACCAAAATCATTGCCACTTTAGGGCCAGCCAGCGAAGATGTCCGGATTCTGAAAGAATTAATTACAAACGGAGTAAGAATTTTCCGGCTCAACTTCTCGCACGGCAGTGCTTCTGATTTCTTGCCTTTAGTTAATAAACTAAGGACATTAGAACAGGAGCTACAAATACACATAACCATCTTACAGGATCTCTCAGGGCCCAAAATCCGTACCGGAATTCTTAAAAAATCGCCCTTAACCATAAGTATCGGCCAAGAGATACTTATGGGGCCAAGTGAACTAAACACAAAAGAGCAAGAAAATTTTTTACCATTTGAAAATAAAGAAATACTGAAATCCCTATCTCCGGGAGATATTGTCCGCCTAAGCGATGGTGGGCTAAAATTTGAAGTGGTTAATAGACAAGGAGAGCTTGTTAAATTAAAAGCTTTTAACGCTGGCCTGGTTTCATCTCGTAAAGGTGTAAGCTTTCCGGGTAAAAAAACCAGCGTCACAGCACTTACGGAAAAGGACCGACAAGATCTAATTGATGGCCTTAAACTGGGCATAGATGCAGTTGCCCTCTCTTTTGTTCAAGGTCCTGAAGACATCGCCAGCGCCAAGGCCATTATAGATAAACAGGGTAGATGGGTTCCGGTTATAGCCAAACTCGAAAGACAGGTTGCAGTAGAGCGTCTTCCAGAAATATTAAATATTGCAGATGGCATCATGGTCGCCAGAGGCGACCTGGGCTTAGAATGCCCTTTGTCCTCTTTACCAACACTACAAAAGAAAATTATCAAGGCATGCAATCAAGCGGCTAAACCTGTTATTGTAGCCACGCAAATGCTTTTGTCTATGGTCACCAACCCCATGCCAACGAGAGCAGAAACAACTGATATTGCCAATGCTATTTTAGACGGAGCTGATTGTCTCATGCTGTCAGAAGAAACAGCCATTGGGAGGTACCCTGTCCAGGCTGTCGAGTATATGCGAGAGATTGCCCTTGAAGCGGAAAAGCTGTTTTTTGAACAAAGAACAGGCTCTATTGAGCCTAAGCAAAAAGGTGCAGAAAACTTCCTTGCTTATGGGGCCTGTCAACTGGCTGAAAAAATTTCTGCTAAAGCTCTAGTGGCCCACACAAAATCCGGAGCCACTGCAAAATTAATCAGTGCCTGCAGACCATCCCAACCTATTTATGGTTTGACTCCTTCCTCCAATGTTTTAAAGTATATGAATTTCTCTTGGGGGGTAAATCCTATTAAAATAGGAGATGAACCACATGATCATCTCCAACGAACTCAAAAATTTGTTGAAGAATCGTCAAATTTCAACCCGGGCGATAAAATAGTTATCACTGCAGGACACCCTAAACCAGGCCAGGCAAACTCACCGACAAACCTTCTTAAGATTTATTGCAAATGAAAAACAAAAATTTGATTCCGGAAGAATTAAACGAGGAATTTTATCAAATATCATCAGAAATATTGTCCAGTTTTCCAAAATTTAGACTGCCACTAAATCTCTACCTCTTTAAAGAAGATATTGCTCAGCTTGTACCTTATTATAGAGCAAAGGAAAGATTGGACAAGAGAAAACAGGAAGAACTGTTTGAACTGAGTAATGATGGCTATATTTTTGTATCTCGCACTGATCATCCCATTTATGCTAAGCACATCAGCAAACAGCTGGACTTGGTTTTAGTTGATAAAAATCTAAAACCCAATGAGATTGTAGAAATCTTTAAACAAGCCTTAACCAATAGGGTTGCTGAGTTTTATGACCAACCAGTAAAACCAACATTGGAGAAGCTGCAATCTGATCTTTTAATCCTCATCGAATACCTCTGGAAGGATCAGTACCAGATAAAAAGCTTCCTCAAAAGGTTGCATTATAATTATTCGCTACCAAATATGGCCTATAATACAGGAATAATTGGTCTGGCTCTTTTTATTGAAACCCAGGGCAATAACCTAACTAAAAAACATCTAACTCAAATTGCTTCGGGTCTTTTTACATATGATCTAGGACTAGCCCGCATCCCCAAATTCATTCTAGATAAAAAGGAAAACCTAACCCCGGATGAACAGAGCAAAATCCATAATCATCCAATTAACGGGGCCAAAATCCTTCGAAAATTGGATGTAACCGAATCAGCGATCCTTCAATGCCTCCTTGAACATCATGAATTCATTGATGGTAGCGGTTACCCACGTAAACTATCAGGTTCTGAAATCAGCCTCCAAGGAGGTATCGCCTCTTTAGCACATAGCTTCAACGAATTACTAATCAAGTCTAATCCCCGAAAGTCAATAAAAGAGACTATTGCTCAACTTATGTCCATGGAAAAAAAGTTCAATCATAATTTAATTGCATCATTATCCAAAATATTTGTTTCTGAATTAATGAAATGAGATAAAGATAGGGTAAAGGATTAAGGGATAAGGGTTAAGAGAGTAAGAGTGAGGTGGTTGGTGGGGATTAGGAGTGAATGGCTCGAAACTTTTAAGTTTTGGTAGTTTTGGAGAAAAAATAAAAAAGTCCTGGCGACGACCTACTTTCCCACCCTTAGAAGGGCAGTATCATCGGCGCTGGAGGGCTTAACTTCCGAGTTCGGAATGGGATCGGGTGTTTCCCCTCCGCCATGGTCACCAGGACAAAAATTTATAGTTAATAGGGGTAAGAGTTTTTTAAAGGGTTAAGACTCACGGACTATTAGTACCGGTCAGCTAAATGCATCGCTGCACTTACACTTCCGGCCTATCTACCTGGTAGTCTTCCAGGGTCCTTCAGTCATCCGAAGATGAGGGGAGACCTTATCTTGAGGCAGGCTTCCCGCTTAGATGCCTTCAGCGGTTATCCTTTCCGATCATAGCTACCCTGCTGTGCCGCTGGCGCGACAACAGGTCCACTAGAGGATCGTCCACCCCGGTCCTCTCGTACTAGGGGCAGGCCCTCTCAAGTCTCCTACGCCCACAGCAGATAGGGACCAAACTGTCTCACGACGTTTTAAACCCAGCTC
>NZ_CEYAEZ010000001.1:0-87982 GCF_982781345.1 Desulfovulcanus sp. | reverse complement strand
AAGCCTTAGATGTATCCAAGTCTTTGTTAGCATTGAAGAAAATGCGCTCGCAAATTAACTCAGAAAGTTGAGTAATTTAATTAGTCTGTTCAAATTTCCATACCTGGATATCCAGACAATGGCCTGTATGCAAATCAAAATCTATGATCACACCATTCAGCTCAACCGAGCCTTTGGCCAATTCAAACCGAACCGGTCTTGCTGTTTGAAATTTCTGCAGGATAACACCGGGCTCCATGCCTAAAACCGATTCCTTTGGACCACACATCCCCACATCGGTTATATAGCCTGTTGTCCCGGCCATGAGTTGGGCATCATTGGTTTGAACATGGGTATGAGTACCTATCAATGCAGTAACCCTGCCCTGAAGAAAATAACCCATGGCCCTCTTTTCAGAAGTAGCTTCGGCATGGAAGTCAACAATAATCGGTATATCTGCGGGCAATTTCTCAATAGCCTCTTGAACCGTTCTAAATGGACAATCCACGGCCTCCATAAAAACACGCCCTTGCAAATTCAGGACGGCCAGGGGTCTATCCCAAAAATTTTCAAAAATATGCACACCTTTGCCCGGAGCACCCGATGGATAATTTAAAGGCCGCAGAAGCCAATCTGTTTCCTCCAAAAACAAATTTATCTCTTTATATTTCCAGATATGATTGCCAGAAGTTAGTATATCAATCCCTGCATTATGGAGTTCCTTGGCGTTCTTGGATGTAAGCCCTAAGCCCCCTGAAGCATTTTCAGCATTAGCTATAACCAGATCAATAAAAAATTTCTCCTTTATTTCCGGCAAGTGCCTTTTTATACACTTTCGTCCGGGCTTGCCCACAATATCGCCCAGGAAGAGTATTCTTTTCCGTTCCATTCTCTTTTGCAAAGTAAAATCCATTAACCAGTGTTCTGGTTATCTCAACTTTCGTGGTTATCTAATGAGCGATTTTTTATTTAGTTATTTAGCATAGCCCACAGCTCGTTTTTCTCTAATCACTGTCACCTTTATCTGACCCGGATATGTCATGTTGTCCTCGATCTTCTGGGCAATATCTTTGCATAAGAGATATGTCTTATCGTCATCCACATGATCGCAATCAACCATGACTCTAAGTTCCCGGCCAGCTCGAATGGCATATGCCCTGTTTACTCCCTCAAAACTGGTAGCTATATTCTCCAATTCTTCCAACCGCTTGACATAATTCTCCAGGAGTTCCTTTCTTGCTCCTGGTCTTGCGCCGGATAAACTGTCCGCAGCCTGGACCAGGACTGCCAGGATAGAAGCAGGAGCAACATCCTCGTGGTGAGCTGCAATGGCATGAACAATTTCTTTAGATTCACCATATTTTTTGGCAAGGTCTGCTCCAATCAAAGCGTGGGGGCCTTCTACCTCATGATCAACAGCTTTACCCAGATCATGAAGGAGCCCTGCCCGTTTTGCCTTCTTCACATCTACACCCAATTCAGCAGCCATAATTCCGCATAAAAAGGCCACTTCAAGTGAATGTTGTAATACATTCTGAGAAAAACTGGTCCGATAATACAGGTGTCCCAAAAGCCGCACTAATTCGGGGTGAATACCATGCACGCCCACATCAAAAGTGGCTTGTTCACCAATTTCGCGCAATTTGACTTCCATCTCCTGTTCTACCTTGCGCACTATGTCTTCTATTCTAGCCGGATGAATCCGCCCGTCACTGATCAGCCTTTCCAGGGCCTGGCGAGCAACCTCACGCCTTAAGGGACTATAAGCTGATAAGACAACTGTCTCCGGCGTATCGTCTATAATTAGATCCACTCCGGTTGCAGCCTCCAAGGCCCTGATATTTCTACCCTCACGGCCTATAATTCTGCCTTTCATGTCTTCGCTGGGCAACTCCACCGCAGTAACAGTATTCTCAGCAACATATTCACCTGCATATCTTTGAACAGCTGTGGCCAAAATTTCCCGGGCTCTTTTCGCTGCCTTTTCCTGGGCCTCCATCTCAATGACCCTTATCATTTTGGCTGCCTCATGCCTGGTTTTACTCTCAATTTCAGCCATTAGCCTTGCCTTGGCCTCTTCTATTGTAAGACCGGAAATCTCCTCCAGCTTTTTGCACTGGTCTTCAATAAGCTTTTGCAACTCACTTTGCTTATCTTCCAATGCTCTTTCCTGCTTGGCCAGCCTGTTTTCCCAGGCCACAACCTCGCTTTCTTTTTGGGCCACTTTCTCCAGCTTATGCTCCAGGCGCTCCTCCTTTTCCTGCAGCCGTTGCTCTTGCTTTTTTAACTCCCTTTCTCGCTCCCTGACTTCTCTTTCCCACTCTCTTTTCTGCCTAAAAATCTCATCTTTGGCTTGAAGCAGGGCTTCTTTTTTTTGCGCGGCTGCCTCTTTACGGGCCTCTTCTAAAATCTTGTCAGCAAGTTTCTGGCTTTCTTTGAGTTCCTTATTCAAGAAATATCTCTGGGCCATGATCCCAGCCACGGCACCCAGCCCCAGGCATATAAAGGCAGTTATTATTATACTACTAATCATAGTTCACTCCTTACTTTTATTACTTCTATTTTAAATTATTTCATCTGTTTGCATAATCAATTGTAATTCGTGACTTAACGGCATTTTAAATGGCTATTACTTTATCTTGTCCCTAAGATAAATTTAAAAACTAAATAACACATGAGCATTGAGCTGATTTAACAACTCATCCTCCGACTTTTACAAGGTCATTATCATAAATGTATCAGTGAAACTACTCGAAAAATATAAAAATTTCCAAGCAGCGACACCTACAGCATAAAGCACGGACTTAAACGCATTTAATAATTTTTAACGAATTAAAAAAAGGAGGGATTAAAGAGTTGAAAGCTAGGAAGGGGTACTTATCTTTATCCCCGGAAGGCCGTGTTGTGATCTATTTTGAACCGCGTACATGTATAGGTGGGCGCCAAAGCAACCCCTTTAGGCTTCCCTCTTCTAAAAGAGGGCATGCACACCGGAGCTGCACAACGGCTCCCGTAACGGCTGTGTTGGCTCAAAATAAATGTACACAATCACGCACCTTCCAGGAAATTTTATATCTCCGCTTGTTGAGATATCTTTATTCATCATGGCATTCTAATCTATGTAAAAGCTTGGCCAGTGCTTTTTCCTGTTCTTCTAACCGCTTACTGGTCTGTAAATAATCATCGGCCAGGCTTAACGCTAAATATATGAGTAACTTTTCTTTGCTTAACTTCCTTCCTCGCTTTTCTAACTCTTGGAATCGCTCCTCAATTAATGCCTTTGCCTTTTTAACACGATCAGGTCCAACATCGGTTTTAAAAGCGACCTCAAGACCAAGAACATTTAAATTATAGCCAGGCATTAATTAATCTATATGTGCATCTTCAATCTTTTTCAATAGGCTATTAATTCTGGCCATAACTTGTGCGTTTTTTTGCCTTTCTTCGTTCAGCTCTTTAATAAGAGACTGATTTTCTTCACGTAAACGCTTATTAGCCTCAATAACAGCCTCAATTTTTTTACTAAGTTGAGCTATCACGTCCATTCTGTTTATAGATAATCATATTGTTGCTTTTTTTCAAGCAAATTTTTTCTTTTTCAATCGAACTAAGGTGACACTTCCTCTTAACCTATTGATTTTAGTAATCAATTTATTCTGATTTCTTTAAACTCTGTCCCCACAATTCATTTTGAGACTGTGCCAAACCCTGCTTAAGAGGACTATCTTTCATAATTTTTCTATCCTGATTTCTTTCAAGCTGATGCAAATGCCAGGGCTTACCCAGCCACAAGAAGCCAGGAGTTCTAATCTGGTAGTTAAAAAAATGGGGTTTGGGCACAGACTCTTTTGATAAACCTAGCTTCTCTTTAAATTTTTTTGCCTAGCTCTTGCAATTCCCAGATTATTCTCCGGCACGTCTCTGGTAATAGTTGAGCCGGCTCCAATCAGGGCCCTGGCACCAACTTTGACCGGGGCCACCAGGGCTGTGTTGCTACCAATAAAGGCACCGTCTTCAATTATAGTTTTGTGTTTATCCTGGCCGTCATAATTACAGGTAATCGTCCCGGCACCGACATTTACCTTCTCGCCAACTTCACTATCACCTATGTAGCTCAAATGATTAACTTTGCTCCCATAACCAATAACACTCTTTTTGACTTCAACAAAATTGCCCACCCTGGCCCCCTTTTTGATTTTGGTACCGGGTCTAAGCCGGGCAAATGGGCCAATATTCACCTCATCATCTATATCTGTCTCGACAATGTGCGAAAATGAAAATACATGTGCAGCACAAATTTTACTGTTTTCTACATAGCAGTGAGATTCTATGACCGCTCCCCGACTAATCTTAGAAGACCCATAAAGCTCAACCGGTCCAGTTATCTCTACTCCGGGCTCAAGTTGTACCTTCGGACCTATTCGTACAAAATCCGGGCTGCGAATTATAACACCTTTATCAAGCCATTTGTTTACTATTTTCTTACGCAGTGTTTCTTCCTGTATCACAAGCTCCTTCGGGGTATTCACTCCCAAAAGTTCTGTATTTCCCCCACAATTTAAGCCAAGAATTTTCTTCTTCTGTTCCGATGCCAGAGATATTAATTGAGTGATATAATATTCATTTTGTCTATTCTTATTATCCAATTTTGCCAGCAAATCATGAACAGCATCGACTTTTAGAAGATAAACACCTGCATTGACTTCCTTTACTTCCTGACCGAATTTACTATGATCAAAATCCTTTGCCTCTATTATGGCATGAACATTACCCTGATCATCTCTTATCACTCGCCCGTAGCTTCCTGGTTCATCCAAGGTTATGGTCAGAATCCCAATATCTGCATTCTCGCTTAAGCAAAGCCTGGTCAATTCCTCCAGCTTCTCTTCTGGTATAAGTGGGGTATCTCCATTAACGACCAACACCCAATCAAGCTGTTCCTCCAAAACAGTTTGCCAGGCAACTTGCACGGCGTGGCCTGTGCCCAATTGTTCCTTTTGCAGGATAAATCTACCCTTGTACTTGGGGAAGGCATGCTCAACCTTGATGGCTTGGTGTCCAATTATCGGCCAGATATTCTCGCCAACCACCTTTTCTAAAGTTTTTAATACGTATGCCAGCATTGGTTCTTTTAAAATGGTCTGTAACACCTTTGGCCCTTCTGCATTCATCCTTGTACCCTTGCCTGCTGACAAGATAAGAGCACCGATATTTTTTTGACTAAGCATAACTTCGAACCTTGTTTAAAATTTAAAGTTTAAAGTTAATTGAAATTAAAAATACAAAAAAATCATTGACTCAACCATTTAATTTTATTGACAATTATTAGCACAGCTAAACAACAAAACTTGCTAAATTCAACCCCCATTAACCTTAAACTTTAAATTTTAAGTTTAATTCTGTCCATCAAAAAAAAGCCCCGCATAGCGGGGCTTGCTTGGTACATTCAAATGTCTAGCTTTGGGGAAGGATAGAGATAATTCCAGTGTAAAAACGTTTTTTAAACGTTTTTCATTTTCTACCCATCCCCATGTTTTGCTAGCTATTAATCACCTTTCTCACAGATGAGTTAGTTCTTTCTTCTACATACAGGTGCCTGCCTCTTCAGCACATTCACGGCACTTCATCCTGTGCAGTGCTCTGGCAAGTGAAGCCTTCGCCCTGGCATAGGCTTCACGATCTTTTTGCTCTCTTAGTCTCATTTCAGCTCTTTCTCTAGCCTTGCGAGCGCGCTCAACATCAATCTCTTCAGCCTTTTCAGCTATCTCAGCCAGGATAGAGACCTTTGTCGGAGTAACTTCTGCAAATCCACCGGCAACAAAGACATAATAGTTTCTGCCGTTCTTTTTATAATAAAGGCTGCCAATGCCTAAAGCGGACAAAAAAGGAATGTGATTGGGCAGGACACCGAACTCACCATTAATCCCGGGTGCACCGACATATTCAACTTCTTCGGAAAGAAGTTTGCGATCCGGTGTCACTATTTCTAATTTTATTGAGTTAGCCATATATCCTCACCCTATTTACATTTTCTTGGCATTTTCAAGGGCTTCGTCAATTGAGCCAACCATGTAAAAGGCTTGCTCAGGTACATCGTCATGCTTACCTTCTATGATTTCTTTAAAGCCTTTGATAGTATCCTCTAATTTTACATAACGGCCAGGCTTACCAGTAAACTGCTCAGCAACATGGAAAGGCTGAGACAGGAATCTCTGGATTTTTCTGGCCCTGCTTACAGTGAGCTTATCTTCGTCGGAAAGTTCATCCATACCCAAAATAGCAATAATATCCTGCAAATCTTTATATTTTTGGAGAATCTGCTGGACCTCGCGAGCAACAGTGTAGTGCTCTACGCCCAGTACGTTTGGATCAAGAATACGTGAAGTAGAGTCCAGAGGATCCACAGCAGGGTAAATACCGAGCTCTGCAATCTGACGGGAAAGAACGATTGTACCGTCTAAGTGCGAGAATGTTGTAGCTGGAGCAGGGTCTGTCAAGTCGTCAGCAGGTACATATACAGCCTGAACCGATGTGATTGAACCCTTGGTAGTAGAGGTAATTCTTTCCTGAAGTTCACCAAGGTCAGTACCCAATGTAGGCTGATAACCAACCGCAGAAGGCATACGACCGAGCAAAGCGGATACCTCAGAACCAGCCTGAGTAAAACGGAAGATATTGTCAATAAACAAAAGTACGTCCTGATTTTCTTCGTCACGATAGTACTCAGCACATGCCAAAGCTGTCAGAGCAACACGTGCACGAGCTCCTGGAGGCTCATTCATCTGACCGTAAATCAGACCAGCTTTGTCAATAACGCCGGCATCAATCATTTCGTGATACAGGTCGTTTCCTTCACGGGTACGCTCACCAACACCGGCGAAAACGGATATACCACCGTGCTGTTTGGCGATGTTATTAATCATTTCCATCAGGATAACTGTCTTACCAACACCGGCACCGCCAAACATTCCCATTTTACCACCTTTGGGGAATGGTACCAAGAGGTCAATAACTTTTACTCCGGTTTCCAAAACCTCAATTTTAGTGCTCTGCTCTGTAAACTCCGGCGCTGGTCTGTGAATAGGATAATATTTGTCTGACTTGATCGGGCCTTTGTTATCCACCGGACGGCCAACAACATTAAGAATTCTTCCCAGAGAAGCCTTACCAACAGGTACCATGATGGGGTTACCGGTATCCTTTGCCTCCATCCCCCTAACCAAGCCGTCTGTAGTGTCCATAGCAATGCAGCGGACAACATTGTTACCCAGATGCTGAGCAACCTCTACAACCAGATTATCAGGTTGGTCATCAATAGTTGGGTTAGTAATATATATCGCATTGAGAATATTGGGTAGTTTGCCTTCCGGAAACTCAATGTCGACAACAGGTCCAATGACCTGAACAATCTTTCCTATATTTTGTGCACTCATTTATTTTTGCCCCCTATTATCCTTGTTTTAGTGCTTCTGCACCGCCAACTATATCCATTAGCTCTGCCGTAATGGTCGCCTGTCTGGCTTTATTATAGGCCAGGGTCAAATCATGAACCAATTCATCGCAGTTCTTGGTGGCATTGTCCATTGCCGTCATACGTGCTGCGTGTTCACTGGCCGAAGTATCTAACAGGCCACGATAAACCTGGACCTTGATATACCTTGGTAGTAGCTCAGCCAAAAGCCCTTCCACTGATGGCTCAAAAATATACTCGCTTGATGGTCCTTCTTGGACAGTCTCAGTGGATGATTCGACAGGTAGTATTTGGGCTACCTTGGCTTCCTGCCTAATCACGGTCACAAATTGACCGTAAATTATCTGAACTTCGTCCAGGTCTGCTGCAATGAATCTATCAATTATTTCATTTCCAATGTCGTTGGCGAGTTGAAAGTCAAAATTATTCATTACATCCGCTTTGGCATCAATAATCTCAAAGCCTCTTTTGCGGATGTAGTCCCGACCTTTCTTCCCTATACAGATAAATTTAACTGTTTTTCCTTCAGCCTGCTTCTGGCTAGCCAGCTTCTCGGCCTTCACACATAAATTGGTGTTGAAGCTTCCACACAATCCCTTATCGGAGGTGACCAAAATGATACCAACATTTTTTACGGTCTCTCTCCTTTCCAATAAGGGATGCACACTGGCATCAGCCCGAGAGGATAGATCTGCTATTATTTCATAGTATTTATCAGCATAGGGACGAAAGCGTTCGATGCGCAGTTGCGCGTTGCGCAATTTAGCCGAGGCCACCATATTCATGGCCTTGGTAATCTGCTTGGTCTTTTTGACCGCACCGATTTTTCGCTGAATGTCCCGTAATGAAGCCATTTATCTCTCCTATTCTTATGCCTTAAAGGTCTTCTTAAATTCCTCAATAGCAGCTGCGATTTTTTTATCCAACTCTGCGCTTAAATCTTGAGTTTCAACAATTTCATTCAAGATTTCAGCTTTCTGGTTACGCATAAAATCTAAAAGTTCATCTTCAAACTTGCGTACAGCTTCAACAGGGATGTCATCTAAATACCCTCTAGTACCGGCATATAGAGAGATAACCTGCTCTTCTACAGGCATTGGCTGATACTGAGGCTGCTTCAACAGTTCAACCAACCTTTCACCACGAGTAAGTTTTTGCTGAGTAGATTTGTCCAAATCTGAACCAAACTGGGCAAAAGCTGCCAATTCCCTGTACTGGGCCAGGTCAAGACGCAGGGTACCGGCAACCTTTTTCATGGCCTTAATCTGAGCAGCACCACCAACCCTGGATACTGACAGACCAACGTTAATAGCAGGACGAATACCGGCGTAGAAGAGGTTAGGTTCAAGATAAACCTGACCGTCAGTAATAGAAATAACGTTGGTAGGAATATATGCGGAAACGTCACCAGCCTGGGTCTCAATGATAGGCAAAGCAGTAAGTGAGCCTGCCCCCAGATCATCACTCATCTTAGCTGCGCGTTCCAGAAGTCTTGAGTGCAGGTAAAATACGTCACCTGGGAAAGCTTCACGTCCGGGAGGACGACGCAAAAGAAGGGACATCTGTCTGTATGCTACAGCCTGCTTGGACAGGTCATCATAGATAATCAAGGCATGCTTGCCGTTATCTCTATAATATTCAGCCATGGTACAACCTGTGTAGGCCGCAATAAACTGCAATGGTGCAGGCTCTGATGCAGTAGCAGAAATTACTGTAGTGTATTCCATGGCCCCATGCTTACGTAAGGTATCAACAACCTGGGCGACTGTAGATTTCTTCTGGCCGATGGCCACATAAAAACAGTGAATGTCGGAATTTTTCTGAGCCAGGATTGCATCAATACCAATGGCGGTTTTTCCAACCTGACGGTCACCAATGATCAACTCACGTTGTCCCCGCCCAATAGGTGTCATGGCATCGACAGCCTTAAGACCGGTGTACATTGGCTCATGGACTGACTTACGGGCAACAATACCGGGAGCCTTGATTTCAACAAGCCTGAACTCTGAGGCCTGAATTGGACCTTGTCCATCCAGTGGATTACCCAGAGGATCAATAACACGACCCCTAACAGCATCGCCCACTGGCACCTGAACGATTTTACCGGTCCGTTTAACAACGTCTCCTTCCTTGATCTCTGTGTCTTCACCAAGCAAGGCTACACCAACACTATCTTCTTCCAGATTGAGAACCATGCCCATGACACCGCCAGGAAATTCCAAAAGCTCCATGGCCATGGCGTTTTCAACACCATAAACACGGGCAATACCGTCACCTACAGACAGAACTACACCGGTTTCACTCATTTCAACCCGCTTTTCGTAGTTCTTAATCTGCTCCTCAATGATCTGGCTGATTTCTTCTGCTTTTATTTGCATAGCCACTACTCACCCCTCTTGATGTTTTCTTTCAAAATTTCGATTTGCGCCCTAATACTGGCATCTAAAACTTTGTCCCCCACCTTCAGCACAAGTCCGCCCAAGATCTCTGGATCTACACTGTAGTCCAAGATAATCTTGCGGCCGGACTGCTTTTCCAATTGTTCCACAACTTCTTGCTTTAGTTCGTCTGCCAGATCAATGGCTGTGACCATCTCACCCCGGACAACGCCCTGAGCCATATCCAGGAGTTGATTAAAATAAACCTGTATGTCTGGCAGAAAAGCCAGCCTGTCCTTGTCGGCCAGCAAAAAGCAAAAGTTTTTAACCATGGGCACAGGCTTAACCCTGTCCAAAACTTTGTCCAGGACAGCCTTTTTTTCCTCCACACTAAAAACCGGATTGCGGAAAACCTTAAACAGCTCTGGCGCACCTTCCAAGACATCGACAAGCTCAGCAAGGCCTTTCCCGTAAGCTGCAAGCTCTTCTTTACCTTGCGTCTCGCCGATGGCAAAGAGAGCGCGCGCATATCTTCTGGCTACTATGTTACCTGTCAATTTAGCACCACCCTTGTTAAATAATCGTTAATTAATGCCTTATGACCATCCTCAGTCAACTTTTCGCTAACTATTTTTTCTGCAGCTTCGGCAATTTTGTCAGCCAACTCAGCTTTAACTGCTTCATAAGCCATTTTGGCCTCCTGTTCAGCTGACAACCTTGCCTGAGCTTTAATCTGTTCAGCTGTTTGCTTGGCCTTTTCAATAATCTGGGCCTTAAGTGCCTCGCCCTGCTCCCTGGCTGCTGCTAAAATTTCCTCTCGCTCCTGCTCCAGGTTTGCGATCCTGCGCTCGACTTCTTTCAACTTCTTCTCAGCCTCATCTCGACGAGCATCAAGATCTTTTAGCTCGGTCTCGATCTGATAAGTCCGACTGGAGAAGAACTGAGCAATCCTCTTACCCATAAGCTTGTAAATAATCCCGACCACAATGACAAAATTTATTACCCGGTATACGAGATTCATCCACTTTGAAGAATCTCCCCCGCCACCGTGCTCAGAAGCCACCGCTATCCCAGCCATGAGCAAGAGCATAGCCACGGCCATGCTAATTCTGAATATTTTTCTCAAAACACTGCCCTCCTTTTCCAAATTTATTTTAGGCCTGCCCCAAAATCTTTTCAGCGGCCATTTGGGCAAACTTATCGACTTGTTCTTTAAGGGCCGCGATGGCTGATTTCTTTTCAGAAGCAATCTTTTCCTTGGCGGCCTTCAAGATTGAACCAGCCTCAGCTGAAGCAGCCTCAACGAGTTTCTTCTCTTCAGCATACCCTTCTTCCTTCATGCTCATACGTACTTCCTGAGCTTGCCTGCGGGCATTATCCAACTCCTGCTCATATGCAGTCATCTTTTCTGAAGCCTGAGCAGTAAAACGCTCAATCTCTTCCAGCCTTTGAGCCATCACCTCTGCCCGCTTTTTAATGATCCCCCTGATTGGGCGATACAAAATAAGGTTTAACACAAGCAAAACAATCAAAAAATTAACCAATTGAATGAAAAAGGTAATGTTTAGTTCAATCATGATGCCCCCTCAGAGTATGTGAATTTTTGTTCAAAGTCATTGCGCCTTTAGCTAATTTCAAGACTTGTGTCAAAGCATTTTTCATAAATTTTAGGCTAAAAATTGCCCGAAAACCCTTGTCACACAAGGCTTGTTAACCATTTCACAAATTTTTTCCCAACTATTAAAAAACTTAACCCTGGTCCTCTTCTTTATCTTCTTTGGCCATATTCACTTGACCTTGAATAATTGCTCCTTCCTCCACCATCAACGAAGGGGTTGTGAGAGTACCGAAAAATTTTGCCTCTTTGTACATGACCATTTTAGATTTGGCCGAAACATCACCGTCAATCCGTCCGCTGACAATTATCTGGCCTACTTTAATATTCCCTTTGACTAGGGCTTCTTTACCCACAACCAAGGTTCCCTCAGATTCAATCTCTCCACGAAATTCACCGTCTACACGCACTGTGCCTTCAAACGCCAGCTTGCCTTCATAAAAAGTCCCTGTCCCTAAAAAAGCATTTATCTCGTCTTTAGCCATATAGACTCCTTTATGATTAAGTGGTTTATTCGCATGGCAAACTAGCCAGTAGTTATTTACTGCATGAACTACTCACCTACTCAACCACTCAACTACTCAACTCACCCTGACTTAAACATAAACTTACGCATGGACACATTCATGACCAAGCCAATCAAACAAAAGTTAACCAAAGATGCGCTACCTCCATAACTTATAAAAGGCAAGGGAATACCAACAACCGGCATAAGACCAAGGACCATGCCCATATTGATTAAAACCTGCCAAAAAAAATAAAAAAACACTCCGATTACCAGATAAGTTCCAAACTTATCCTTTGCTTCCTGAGAGACTAAAAAAATCTGATACAAAAAAGAACAAAAAAAGATGAGTAAGATTATAGAACCAACAAACCCCCATTCTTCTCCGAACACCGCAAAGGCAAAATCCGTATGTTTTTCCGGTAAAAAGCGTAGTTGACTCTGGGTACCTTCTAAAAAACCTTTGCCCCAAAATTTTCCGGAACCAATGGCAATCTGAGATTGAATAATATGATACCCTGAGCCTAAAGGATCACGCTCAGGGTTTAAAAAAGTCAGGATGCGCTCCTTCTGATAATCGTGTAAAAAATTCCAGGCTAATGGGAGCAGCAAGGGAAGCATGATCAACAGGGTTTTGAAAACCCTCTTTTTTAACCCCTTATATAAAATCATTCCCCCTAAAATCAAAATCAGGATCAGCCCCGACCCAAGATCAGGCTGTTTGATGATTAGTATTGCAGGCAGCAAGGCCACACTCATAACCTTGACCAAATCTCGCCATCCAAGAACATCCTCAGTTTTCGTCAATACCTTTGCCCCCAAGATTAGCACGCTCACTTTGGCCATTTCACTGGGTTGAAAATTAAAAAAACCAAGGCCCAACCATCTTTTTGCTCCATAAATAGTCTTACCCCAGATTGGTACGCAAAGAAGAAGAATAATAGTCAGGAGATAAAGATACCAAGATAAAGATTTTAAATGCCTGTAATCAATTATCATTATCAGAAGCATAATAAGAAACCCAGCTCCCCCCCAGACCAGTTGCCTCATGTAAAAAGGTGTCAGGGTTAACCCTCCTTCTACCCTTAAAGCACTGGCTGAATAAAGGTTGAGCACTCCGGCCCCGAACAATATCAAGGCCAGCCCCAATAAACTCCAGTTTATGTGCTGCACTAAACGGCGATCAAACATAATTGGGTAGCTGAGTTAATGGGTTAGTGGGTAAATGGGTGTAAGTGTTCATGGGTTAATGGGTAGTTGGGTTTATGAGAGAAAGCAATCTGCCCATTCACCCACCTCGTTTCCATTGATCAAAAATAAAATCAAAGATAGCGCGAACAATGGGACCAGCAGCAGAACCGCCATGACCACCATGCTCGACCATAGCAACGACCACATAGCTTCTATCTCTTTTTTTGGCAAAGCTGGCCATCCAGGCGTGATCGCGAAAGCGGTAGGGAATCTCCTCGATCTCTTTTTCCTCATATTCGCTCAAAAGCTTTACTACCTGAGCTGTGCCGGTCTTGGCTCCTATAATTATACCATCCTTTCTCAACCGCCTGGCAGTACCGTGGTCATCTTCAACCGTCCGAATCATGGCCCGGATAATCTTCTGACGAATATCATCCGCAAATGGTAAGCCTTTTGCTTTGGCCCTTGATTCTTCACTCAGTAAAGAGGGCTTATATAATTTGCCCCCGTTAATTAACGCAGACACAAACCTGGCTACTTGAAGAGGTGTAACAAGAGTATAGCCCTGCCCTATAGACATATTCAAAGTTTCTCCACCCTGCCAAGGTTCCTTAAATCTTTTCAATTTCCAGTTCCGGTCAGGGATCAATCCTCTCTTCTCATGAGGCAAATCAATGCCCGTAAGCTGGCCAAATCCACACTTTCTGGCAAAAGTGGAGATTTTATCCACCCCTAGTACTTCTCCTAATTGGTAATAATAAACATCACATGATTCCACCAGAGAACGCGTAAAATCTACCCGCCCATGGCCATGCTTCTTCCAGCATCTGAAAACCCGCCGGCCTAAACGATATGCACCTGAGCAATAAATCTTTTCTTCCGGATCAATTTTTTTCTCAAACAATCCACAAGCGGCAACGACAAGTTTAAACACTGAGCCTGGAGGATAGACACTTTGAATACACCTATTCTGCAAAGGATGTAGTGGGCTTTTAACTAGTTTGCGCCAATCTTCTATTGAAATACCTTGCACAAATTGGTTGTTATCGTAGCTGGGGCTGCTAACCAAAGAAAGAATCTGGCCGGAATCAGGCTCCATGACCACTACTGCCCCGGCCCTGCCCTCCATCAATTCATAGACCTTTTTCTGCAGTTCAAGATCCAAACTCAAATGAATGTCTTCTCCTGGCTGGGGAGGACGGATCACCTCTTCGTGCAAGCTACGACCAACAGCATCTACTTCCATCCTTTTCAGGCCCTTTTTACCTCTAAGTCTTTTTTCCAAGACGTATTCAAGACCTTGCTTGCCTATATTATCTCCCAAGGCTAGCTCAGGATCTTTGTTCAGCTCTTCTTCACTTGCCTGAGCCACATAACCTAAAACATGGGCAAATACCGGACCTTGCAAATATTTTCTTCTGGGTCTGACCATGATTTTCAAGCCGGGCCAGCGTGGAGCATAGGCCTCAATCTTGGCTAAGACTTCAAAAGACAAATTGGGGATGATGATTTGCTGTTCAAAAGACTTTACCCGTCTTCGTCCACGTTCAAAATTAGCTTTGAGCTCATCAAAAGGAACACCTGTCCATTTACTCACTTGAAGCAGAGTCTTATCGATATCAGGGCAATCCTCGCGAACAATGGCCAAACTATATGACGGTTCATTAATGGCAAGAAGCTTCCCCTTGCGGTCCATGATCAGGCCGCGTGGAGCATATATAGACTGTTTGCGCAAACGGTTATCTTTTGCCTTCTGGGCAAAAAACTCACCTTTATAAATTTGCAAATACCAAAGCCTTAATCCAAAGACACAAAACAGTCCCCATATGAGGACCAAAATCAAATAGGGACCAAAATCCCTTTCCCACTTTTTTTTACTATTGAACAGGCTCATGGCCAAATAGTTTTTTATATGCTGGAAAAATAACCGCCCACATACCCAAATAAACTACCAACTGGATTACAAACATTTTTATGGAAAAAAAATCAACGACAATTTCCTGTAAGTTGCCCAAAATATAGAGAAGAATTGACCGATATATAGTCAGGCCCAAAAAATACCCGAAGACAAAAAACAAATTTGTAGGTGTAAGCAGCCAGGTACCTAAAACAAAAAGTAAAAACAGCCCTAGTTCCAGAAGAATTATCAGCCCAAAGTTTAGACTTCCTACTCCCTCCTGGACAAACAGAACCACGATACCCAGAAATATGGCAGACTTCAGACGATTAAATTGGAGCAAAACCAGGAGACCCGGACTGAAAAAATCAGTGCCTGGGACAAGTTCTTGACCCCAGATACATAAAAAAAAATAACCGAGCCAAAAACAAAAAGGATTCATGGATTGGATTTCTGAGCAGATTCTGAACCCTGAACCTGGATATGGGGACATATGAGTAGAACCTCTTCCTGTGAACTTGCCTGAACCATCGGCTCGGCCTCTACAACCTGAAACAGTGAAACATCTGAACGTAAAACTCTGGTTACTCGGCCAACAGGCAAACCTTTAGGAAATATACCGGCTAAACCAGAGGTAATAAAAATGTCCCCTTGCTTTAAAGGAGCATTTTGCGGAACATAGGCTATTGTCAGAGGTTTTGTCGGACCCTGGCCAATGGCTATGGCTGGAACTCTGGACTCTGAACTAATAACCGGGATTCTGCTGTTAGGATCGGTAATAAGCAATACAGACGAAAAATTCAGTCCAAGTTTAAAAACCCTCCCTAATACTCCCCTGGGAGTAATCACGGGACGGTCAAGTTGAACAGAGTCTCGTTTGCCCAAATCAATAAGAACGGTTTCCAGTACACCGCCAGGACCAAGCTTGTGCCCGATTATCCGGGCCCCCTTCATATCCCATTTGGGAGGTGGTTTAAAGCCCAGCAACTTTTCCAGACGGGCTGCTTCTTTTACCTTTTCCTCGGAAAACGCCAGAAGCAGACGGAGCCTGTCCACCTCGTTGCGCAAAGATTCATTTTCTTCCCTAACTCCAACAAGGTAAAAGTAGTGCTCCCAAAAATGCCGGGCCCTGGAATGCAGCCACTTACCAGGAGCCAATATCCAACCTGTTACTTCCAGGCCAGTATAGGCAGTTAAGCGATCTAAAAAATGCGTTTTCCAGTTCCAAGTGTATAAACTTAAATAGAGAATAAAGGTAAGAAGCAGAGACCAGAAAATTTTTTTGGGCCGAAAAGTTAAAGGACTAATCTACCGTTACCTCCTTAAGCACTTCTAAATTATCCAGGACTTTTCCCGAACCGAGAACCACAGTGGACAGGGGATCATCTACAACTGTAATTGGCAAGGAAGTCTCTTCTCTAAGCAACTGGTCTAACCCTTTGAGCAAAGCTCCGCCACCCGTAAGAACTATTCCCCGGTCAACTATATCTGCCGCCAATTCTGGAGGAGTCTGCTCCAGTGCAATCCGTACTCCCTGAACAATACTATCTACCTGTTCAGCAATAGCCTTACGGATCTCTTCTGAGGTTATGGTGATATTTTGAGGAATGCCCGAGACTAAATCTCTACCCTTTACCTCCATCTCAAGCTCTTGTTCCAAAGGATATGCGGAGCCAATAGTTGTCTTGATCAATTCAGCAGTACTCTCACCAATGAGCATATTGTACTTTCTTTTGACATGATGACGAATGGCATCGTCCATTTTATCTCCACCTACCCGTACGGAACGACTATACACTATTCCAGAAAGAGAAATTACAGCTACCTCGGTTGTGCCTCCACCAATATCCACAACCATGTTTGAAGTCGGCTCCGTAATAGGTAAATTAGCTCCTATGGCCGCAGCCATGGGCTCCTCAATGAGGTATACTTCTCTGGCTCCAGCGCTCTGGGCCGATTCTTTAACTGCCCTTTTCTCCACCTGGGTTATCCCGGACGGAACACAAATTATAATCCTGGGCCGTACAAGGCGCCTACTGTTGTGCACTTTTGAAATAAAGTGCCTGAGCATGGCTTCAGTAACTTCAAAGTCTGCAATCACGCCATCTTTCATGGGCCTGATCGCGGTGATATTTCCGGGCGTGCGGCCCAGCATCCTTTTGGCCTCTTGACCTACGGCCAAAACCTTGTTCACTCCTTTATGATCTTTTTTTACCGCAACTACCGAAGGCTCTCTTAATACTATACCTTTACCTTTGACATACACGCAGGTATTGGCAGTCCCAAGATCAATGGCCAAATCATTGGAAAAGGCCCCAAAAATTTTATCTAAAATCCTAGGCATATATCTCCTCTTTTTGGGATTTAGATTTTAACGTATTCATAAAAAACAGCCTCTAGACTACGGGTCTTAAAATCCCAGAACCCAATGTCTCTCAAAATTGAAGAACCTCAAATCACAGGTTACCAAACATCAGAAATCTGTTCAACACTCAGCGCCAAAAAACTATGCATCAAGCCTTTATTCTCACGGAGTAATGAAAACTCCTTCGTCATAGCGCTTTAACCTTTTCTGGTCACGCTAGCAAGATAATTTAAAAGCGCTTCACGGCCGTGTTTGACGAACTTGCGCCTATACCCTAACATCCACTCTGTCTATTGCCTATATCTCTTAGCCCTTGCCAGGAGCCATGAACCGATATTACAGCTTATCAACTTACCTGCGCACTCGTTTTGGCGAACGCGTCCAAAAAATACCTTTAGATGCTGGATTTTCCTGTCCCAACCGAGACGGTACAATTTCCAGAAACGGATGTATTTTTTGCAACCCAAAGGGGTCTGGTACCGGACTAGGCGCCAAAGGCTTAAGCTTGAAAGAACAATATTTATTTTGGCAAGAAAAATTTTCAAAAAAATATAAGGCCAAACTATTTCTGGCGTATCTTCAATCATATACAAACACTTACGGACCATTAAAAAAAATTGAAGAGATACTTGAGCAGCTAAAAAATCTACCGGGATTAGTCGGTTTATGTCTCGGAACCAGGCCTGATTGCCTCGATAAAGATAAATTAAACCTTTTAGCTTCTTACCCCTTCCAGGAAATATGGTTAGATCTGGGCCTGCAAAGCTCCAATAATCGTACTTTAGAGCTTATCAACCGGGGACATAAAGCCGAGGACTTTGCCAGGTCCGCCACTCTTGCCCATAAAATGGGCCTCAAAACTTGCGCCCATGTCATTGCTGGCCTACCCCGAGAAACACTGGAAGATTTCCTGGGAACCATTGATTTTTTAAACAACCTGCCTATATCAGGCATCAAAATTCATAACCTCTATATTTGTAAAGATACCCCTCTGGCCAAACTATGGCGCACAGGTGTCTACAAACCGCTAGGCATGGACGAGTATATTTTCTGGCTCGAACAAGCCCTTTTTTCTCTCAGACCAGATATAGTCATCCACCGTTTAAACGGCGACCCATCTCCTAACGAACTCTTAGCACCTGACTGGGCCAGTCAAAAACATATTATTTTGAAAAAAATCAAGCAGACCTTGGCCGATAAAAATCTCTGGCAAGGCAAATCCTTGCACCCCGATACCATCCCCCCCTGGTTTGGAGAGTAAGTAGGGGAAGTTAGGAAGATGGGAAGAGTCTATGACCAAACCCTATTTTAACCACTGATTGAAAGTCTTGGCTTCTGAAATGCATTACAAACGGCTTGGTTAACCCAATCTTAACGAAGCTTGCGGAAAAGGAGAGCATCGGGGTGAATGGGCTAAATACTATGCGACACTAACCATAACTATCGGTAATAAAAAAATATTTGTTCACCCAAAATATCCCATTATGCTCTGTCCGCAAGCAAGTTTTAGATGGGTCCAAGTCTTTGTACCAGCATGAAAGAAACCAAGACAGGAATGAACAATGGAAATTGACTTGATAAAATGGTTCGGTCACAGACTCAGAAACTGAAGAAGATGAAAAGGGGAAAAGATAGTTTGGTAGATAAGAATGAACAAGTACATGGTATATGAAATTTTTGGCAATTCTTTTTTTACCCTTAAGGTAAGCTGGAAAAAAGGACAGATTTATACCACCGCGATAACCAGGACTAGAAAAAATATAGCAAACACCCCTTCATGTTCTTATTACCATCCTTATTCTAAAATTATCGCCCAAAACGTGGCCGATTATGAAGCTCAAAAACCAGTAACATGGCCTGAGGCCCCACTTTTTTGGGAGAGGGTTTCGCCATTTTCCAGAACAGTTCTGTCGACCCTGCTGACACGGGTTGGGTTTGGCCAAGTAGTTACTTATAGTCAACTGGCCCAAATGTGCGGTAAGCCAAAGGCCACCAGAGCGGTTGGACAAGTCATGGCGCACAACCCCTGGCCTTTACTTATCCCCTGCCATAGAGTCATTGCCCAAAAAGGCCTGGGAGGCTTTGGGCCGGGCCTTGAATTAAAAAAAACTCTCTTGCACCTGGAAGGCATAATGTAAAAATTCACCCATCCAACTACGCTTTCACCCAACATAACCGCTTGACTAAGTCCTTTTTTGAGTTTAATTTGTGAATTTACTTTTTTGGAAGGAGCGAAAAAATGAAGAGAACTTATCAACCAAGTAAGACTAGAAGAAAAAGAACCCATGGATTTTTGGTCCGTATGAGGACAAAAAACGGACGCAAAGTGATTAACAGAAGAAGGGCAAAGGGTAGGAAAAGATTAGCCGTCTAACTTTTCCCAAAAAATTTAGGATCACTAAACGGCCCCTGTATCTTGCATGCTATTCCAGGGGCCGTCGTTATTTTACAGCACATTTTATTCTCTTTGTTCTCCCCCAGGATCTGGGGCATTGGCGACTCGGAATTGCGGTCAGCAAAAAAATTGGCTCCGCAGTGAAAAGAAATCGCCTTAAAAGACTGATTAAAGAATTCTTTCGCCTACATCAAAATGAAATAAATTTGAGCGCTGATATTGTTGTTGTGCCCAAAAAAACAAAAGATTTGGATAAGTTGGACCTACACAAAGTCGAACACGAACTCGCTGCAGTAATTAATGCCATAGAAAAAAACCATAACCCGTGATTCGAAATTCGTGGCCTTTTTTTATTCGAGTCAAAATTTGTTTATTTTTTTGTAAATCACGAATTACGGTTCACGAGTCACAAAAAATATGCGTACATTCCTTGTTTCTTGCATCTCGCTTTATCAAAAGTTTATTTCTCCCCTCTATCATCCATGTTGCCGTTACTATCCTACTTGTTCAAATTATGCCCGGGAAGCAATAACGCGTCACGGGATTTGTAAAGGTTTGATCCTCTCCCTTTTGCGTGTTTTAAAATGTAACCCTTTATTCTCAGGGGGCATCGACCCTGTCCCTGATAAACTGACAATTTTTAGGAGCAATAAAGCCGATGGATAATAAAAGAGTACTCGCTGCTGTTATCTTGTCACTAGCTGTTTTGGTTCTCTGGAACTGGCTTTTCCCACCTGTTCCCCCAAAACCAAACTCAGTCAACCAGACTCGGATCCAAAAAACAACACCCCAAGAGACTAAAAAAACCGAGCCAAGCAGTTCATCCGCTGTCGAGACTGATTCTCCCCTCGTATTTAATCCGGCCAGGGGGCAAAAAATACCCGTTGAAACCCCCTTGTACAAAGCGGTGTTCAATTCACAAGGGGGAATTTTAGAACATTTTATCCTTAAAAGATACAAACAGAGCATAAAGGCCGACGCACCGAATATCGACTTGATTACACCAGAAGCCTTGCCCAAAGGCCCACTGGGTATTGTGTGGAACAAAATACCCACCTGGATCAACGCTGAGTGGTCAACTAATGGTAATGATGTAAACCTTAGCTCCGGGCAAACCCATACACTGACCTTTGTAGGCAGACTGGGTAGTCTTGAATTCCACCGACAGTTAACTTTTTATGCAGACTCTTATCAGATAAAAGAAACCCTGCAGGTCGTAAACCTGACGTCTAATCTAGCCCCGGGTGAACTATCTTTTATCATATCCAGCCCAAGCCTTAGCAAAGAAGGGGATCGTTATAACCCAACCCGCATAGCCTATTTCAATGAAGATGGGTTATATGAGGAAAGCGATGAAGATGACTTAAAACTTGGTCTTAAAATTGACCCACCTGTCAAGTGGGGAGCTATTACCAGCAATTATTTTCTCCTGAGTCTAATTCCTGGCGATACAGACATGACCTTCAAGACCAAACTGGAAGAGAACATCTATCGTCTGGCTTTAAGTCAGAATATCCAGGTTGCGGGTAATATGCAGTCCCAAATTTCTTGTACCTATTACCTTGGTCCCAAAGATGATAAATATTTAAGTAAGGCCCCGGCTGACCTTCAAGCAGCCATTCATTACGGCTGGTTTGACATTATTGCCAAACCTTTAATCAAGGTTCTTAATTTCTTTTATAACTATACAGGCAACTACGGTGTAGCTATCATTATTCTGACCATCATCATCAAGCTCATATTCTGGCCCCTATCGCAAAAAAGTTATCAGTCAATGAACCAGATGAAAAAGCTGCAACCGATGATGGCCAAAATCCGGGAGAAATATAAAGATGACCGACAAAAAATGAATGAAGAATTAATGCGGTTATATAAAACTTATAAAGTCAATCCCGCAGGCGGCTGTTTGCCCATGGTCATTCAAATTCCCGTATTTTTTGCTTTGTATCAAGCGCTGCTTGGGGCAATTGAGCTTCGCCACGCACCGTTTATCTATCATCTACCTTTTACCGACATAGTCTGGCTGGCAGACCTATCAGCGAAAGATCCTTTTTACATTACCCCCTTGATTATGGGCGCAACTATGTTTATCCAACAAAAAATGACGCCTGCTCCAGGGGATCCGACCCAGGCCAAAATCATGCTCTTTATGCCAATAATATTTACATTCTTGTTCATGAATTTTCCATCTGGGCTGGTGATCTACTGGCTGGTAAATAACATACTCTCCATCGCCCAACAATGGTGGATGCTCAAAAAATCTTAATTCAAGAAAGATTAACAACGCCCGGTTCATTTAATTTAACTTTGGCTCAAACTAAAGAGAGTGTGGAGTTTAAAGTCAAAAATCTAGAGTTTAGGAAATCCGCCGAGCAGCCTCTCCTTTTTAAAGGGGAGTTGAAAGACGATTGTCAAGCGTAGGGCAGAAACTGTCCGAAGTTACGCCTGCGGAGAGAGGCTCTGTGGACGACCGTGGCTTTGTGTCACCTACGAAGCATCCTCTCGCTGAAGCAGGAAGCCCTTCTTTTTGTTGAGGGGTAGTTCACGGTAACGAGTGTCGAGTATAAGGGCAAAAAATAACAGCATAGCATGGCAGGACCTAAAAAGGACACAACGCCACACAACCAAAACTCGTAACTCGTAACTCTTTTAGCAAGAAATTAAGATAAACAATAGCTACCTGGAAAAACTCTTAATCCAAAAAACTTAAATTAACTCTAAACTCTACACTCTAAACAACAAACTAAATAAAGTTTGAGCACAATTCCCAACCTTGACTTGTGGGCAATGGAGAGAAAAGCATGGAAACTTAGGTTGGGAGACCACCTCGATAATTAAACCTGCTCTTTGAAAATATGTATAACCGGGCCAATACACTTGAGTGAAGGAGTTAGCATGGACGAATTCGTGGAATTCTCGGGTAAGAATGTGGACGAGGCCATAGCTAAGGCTTGTGAACACTTTCAAACTGATCGCGACCAACTGGAAATCGAAATTATTACTGGTGGCTCATCCGGGATATTTGGATTGGTGGGGGTAAAAAAAGCCAAGATAAAAGCAAAAAAAAGGAACAACTTGCGTGAACTTGAACTGTTAATTGAAGACATTATAACAAATCTGACCAAGCCTCTAACCCCCAATCCGGAAATATCTGTTGATATGCAATCTGAACCTATCACGGTCACTATTAAAGATAAGGAAAACTCCGGGTTAATCATTGGTCGCGACGGACAAACAATTACCGCCCTGCAGTACATTGCCAACAGAATCATTGCCAAAAAATGGCCAGGAGCTTCACGCATCCAATTGGACACTGGAGATTACCGGCAAAAACAAAATGAAAAATTGAAAAAAACGGCTATCTATCTGGCCCAACGGGCCAAAAGGGCGGGCAAGACCATGAGCACACAGCCTTTAAGTTCTTACCATCGCAGATTGATTCACTTGGCATTACAGGATGACCATAGTGTTCAGACCAAAAGTAAAGGTGAAGGACCGATGAAAAGGGTCCTTATCATGCCCAGGAAGAGAAGAAAAAGAACCTTTAAATCCAAAGAATCACGCTATTAAACGCGTTTACAAAAGGCGGAGAATTTTTCTCCGCCTTTTGTTTGTGGTTTATTGGTTTACCGATTAAAATAGCAACTAACCACTCAACCAATAAACTACTCAACAACTCAACCAAGATATGTATCAACCAGATAAAAAAGACACTATTGTAGCTATTGCCACTCCCCTGGGTCCTGGCGGAGTAGGTATTGTACGTTTAAGCGGAAAAGAAAGTTTAAAGCTGGCGTTACAGCTTTTTACTTCCGCTAAAAGTGATTTCCAGGGGGTTAAACCTTATCGCCTCCATCATGGCTGGATCAAAGACTACCAAGGCAAGACTTTGGACGAGGTGCTTTTAAGTTACATGCCAGGACCAGGTTCCTATACCGGCGAAGATGTAGTGGAATTCAACTGTCATGGTGGGCCGGCCATTTTACAGTCCTTGGTGGAAACCCTGGTCAGCCTGGGGGCTAGACCTGCTGAACCAGGAGAATTTACTTATCGAGCCTTTTTAAACGGCCGTTTGGATTTAACCCAGGCTGAAGCTGTAGCCGAAATGATTACAGCACCCACCAGGGCCTCAATTTCCATGGCCCAGGCTAAGTTAAAGGGGCTGCTCAAACAAAAAATAACAGAGTTACGCTTAAAACTGGAAAATTTACGTCAGGACCTGTGCGTGGCCGTTGATTTTCCAGAAGAAGATCTGGAATGTCTACCAAGAGAGCAACTGGTCCAGAAGGTAAAAGCTTGTATTCAGGAAATTAACGAATTAATCGACAACTATAAACAAGAACACATCTGGCAGGATGGCGCACTAGTTGTTCTGGCCGGTCGCGTCAACGCCGGCAAGTCCAGCCTGCTCAATGCCCTGTTGGGGCGAGAACGTGCTATTGTCACCGATATACCCGGAACAACAAGAGATTATCTCGAAGAAACCATAAATTTGCAGGGCTTGCCTGTACGTCTGGTGGACACGGCAGGACTACGCAGGACAAATAATATTGTTGAAAAAGAGGGTTTTTTACGGGGCCAGGAATTAATCAGTAAGGCTGACCTGTGCCTGGTGGTTATTGACTCTCAACTTGGTATAAGCCACGAAGACAGAGATATTCTAAAAAATCTAGCAGCTGACAAAGTAATCCTCGTGGCTAACAAAATGGACTTAATGGAAACTGAGCCTGACTGGACCAGTGAACTTAAAGAACAAAATTTTGATCTGGTTTTTATTTCTGCCAAGTACGGCCAAGGCCTTAAAAAACTAACAACTCTTATCCGAAAAAAAATCATCGGCCATAAAAAAGAACCGGAACCTGGCAGACTAGTTCCTAATTTGCGTCAAAAAAACAGCCTGGAAAAAGCGAGAGACGAGTTGAGTGACCTGGTAGAGGAAACAAAAAAAGAAGTACCATATGATCTGCTCGGCACTCGTCTTGATTATGCATGTACACTCCTGGCTGAAATTACAGGAGAGATTACCCCTGATGACGTCCTGAACAGGATTTTTGAAAACTTTTGTATAGGAAAATAACGCTTATTTACATTGATGTTTTGTTCGCATTATCTTAAATTTTTTGATGTATCTGTAAAATTTCAATTATACCTTTTTCCCTTTTAACTTTAATAATGAACACTATCTGGCTTAATGTTGGTGAAGCATCGGCTGATATTTATGGGTCTTTACTGATTCGGGAGTTACTCTCAAAAGACCCTCGGTTAAATATAATCGGCATGGGCGGACCATTCATGCGCGAAGCTGGCCTAAAGGCCATAATTAAGGCCGAAGACCTGTCAGTCATGGGTCTAACCGAGGTGCTGGGAGCCCTGCCTAAAATTTTGGTTTTTTTTAAAAAAATAAAAAGAGAACTGGAGAGACAACGGCCAAAGGTCCTGGTTCTTTTTGATGCACCAGACTTCAATTTTCGCCTGGCTAAGATGGCAAAAAAATTAGGAATTCCTGTCGTCTATTATATTGCCCCCCAGGTCTGGGCATGGCGTAAAAACCGAATCAAATTCCTTAAACGCTTTGTGGATCGCATTCTTTGTATTTTCCCCTTTGAACAGAATTTTTTTGCCCAGCACGGCATGAAAACTATTTATATCGGTCATCCCCTTCTTCAGGTAATGGACCTGAAAAAATTAAATCAAATTACACCTGACCCCAATAAAATAGTCATCCTGCCCGGAAGTAGAGTCAAGGAAGTAAAGGCTCTCTTGCCTGTATTTGCAGACAGTTGCCAGATTTTAAAACAAAAAAAAACAGAGCTTACATTTTCCATTGTAAAGGCCCCGCACATCAACATGGACTTGCTCCAGACCTACTGGCCCAGATCTCTTCCTGTAAACATCTATCCGGCTAAAGACCGCCACCAGGTCATTGCACAGTCTTGTCTTGCCCTGGCAGCTTCTGGCACAGTTACCCTGGAATGCGCACTGTTGAAAATACCGACCATAGCGGCTTACAAACTATCCCGGCTAAGTTATCTCGTGGGTCGACTATTGGTTGATGTCCCTTTTATCAGTATGCCCAATCTCATTTTAAACCAGAAAATTTTTCCTGAATATATTCAGGACCAGGCTAATCCAGATAAAATAGCAGCTAAGGCACTCGCCTGGCTGGAAGATGACACCCAAAGGCAAAAGATCAAATCCGGATTAACTGAGATACAACAGATTCTTGGCCAAAACCAAGCTACCCAGTTGGCAGCCAATACTGTAATGGAGTATGTATAATAAGGATTAAGAGGTAAGGGGTAAAAAGAAGTAACTAAGGAAGGAAAGATTATGAAAAAAATCAATTATGGCATCATTGGTGTCGGGCATCTGGGTAATTTTCACGCCCAACTTGCCAAAAAAATAGACCAAATTAACCTGGTCGGCGTTTATGATATCGACTTAAAAAAAGCTCAGGAAGTTGCTGACACCTGCCAGACAAAAGTCTTTTCTTCCTTAGAGGAATTATTGACCCAGGTGGAGGCTGTGAGCATTGTCGTTCCAACAATTCATCACTATCAGACCGCACTAAAGGCCTTGGAATACAATTGTCACCTGTTTATTGAAAAGCCGATAACTTCAACAATTGACCAGGCCCGGGAACTTGTATCCCTTTCCCAAAAAAAGAAACGCAAACTTCAGGTAGGTCATATTGAACGATTTAATCCTGCCATCTTGGCGATCAAAGACTACCCTTTACAACCTATGTTTATTGAATCCCACCGCCTTAGCCAATTTAACCCCAGGGGAACTGATGTCAGTGTTATCCTGGACCTGATGATTCACGACATCGACATTATTTTGCATATTGTCAAAAGTCCTTTGACCTCCATTGACGCTTGTGGTGTTGCTGTGGTCTCCGACTCAGAAGACATAGCCAATGTCCGCTTAAAATTTGCCAATGGGTGTGTGGCCAACCTGACCAGCAGTCGCATCTCTGTCAAGGCCATGCGCAAAATGCGTATCTTCCAAAAAAATCACTACATCTCCATCGATTTTTTAAAGAAAAAATCAGAAATTTTTAAGCTAGAAGACTGCGACTTAAAACCTAGTGAAGCAGGCTTTTCCATGCTCGTAGACACCATTGGAGTTGGTGAAAAGAAAAAAAATATTATCTATCAACAACCGAAAGTCCCAGAGGTAAATTCACTCCAGGCCGAACTTGAAGAGTTTGCCCAGACAATCTTGCTGGACAAAGAACCTCCAGTCACTGGCGAGCAAGGACTTCAAGCCCTGGAAGTAGCCACAACTATTTTACACCAAATCCAGCACCCCAAGAAATTTAGTGCTTTCAATTGAAAACAACATTATCCTAAAAATATTCTTGACAAAACTCAAAAATCATGACAATTATTATCTTCTGTTGATGCGGGGTGGAGCAGCATGGTAGCTCGTCGGGCTCATAACCCGAAGGTCGTAGGTTCAAATCCTGCCCCCGCTACCAAAAAGCTAACAATTTTAGGGACTTGGAAAATCTTTCCACAGTCCCTTTTTCTATTTTTCTTAAAATTTCTTCAAATTTCTCGCTTTTAGTGGCGCAAATGTGGTGCAAAATATCTTTTATAATCATTTAATATCATTATTTTTTCCTTTTTTTAGTGACGCAATACTGGAGCATAGGGTCAAAACAATTTGAGAAAATTTGACGTTCTTCAAAAAGTTTTTGGGCCAGCACCACATGTAGCAAAAACAAATATGTTTATACCAGCAGCATAATAACAAGCTAATTTTTCTTTGTTAGCTAACCATAGCAAGCATAAGATCGTGCCTAACCTCTTCCAGGCCATCAAAATCTCCTGCCTCCCTGAAATTTTTCATTGTAAATTGAGCCAATTTTTTATGAAAATTGACCCACTCAATGATTAGGAAGCCTTCTATCGACAGAGAGATGATAAGCATGGAGAACTAGAATAAAGGCAGGTGGGTCAATTTTGTTGTGCGAAACTGGGTCAAATTTTTTGGCCATTGACACCCGCTTATAAGCGCGAAAGCAAGATTAATAAAGATCTGGAGCTTTTTTTGATTTTATTCTTAAGGCTGATTCACCAAAAATTTAATGAAAAATTACTCAAAAAAGACTTTTTAAGGGTCGACTAACTATAAGGCAAAAATTTCAGCAGGTCATCGCCTTGGCCTTTTGACAATAAAGGAAATATTATCAACAATACAGTCATAATACATTAATTATTACAGTTTTTTGACTTTTTCTACAGGTTGAACGACTAGCATCAGCGCCGGCGATTAGCCGTCCGCTGAATACATTTATTAGCAACTATTTCTTAAAACTTATAATAGCATTCAGGATTAAGCCGATTGCAGCAAACCAAAGAGCAATTATTGTAAGTTTGTATGACTTTTTTAAGTTTCTATTTTCTTGTTCTCTTTTTTGGAGTTCCACTGCCGCAGGAAAGAGCATAGACTTACGATAAGGAATAAAAAAACAACTATCTCCTCTGTCTTGAGCAAACAAGGTGTCGTCTTCCTCTTTTGCCACAGGAGAAACGCCTTCGTCCCATACACCCATGTAGCATTTTAATGAATACCAGCCACGATCGAAACCAATGGGATCTTTTTTGTGACTATCTCGTTTTTGTTGGTCCAGAGAAAAAGTTAATACCCTACCACTTTTTTCTTCGTGGTGTTCCTTGCTAAGAAAGTGACAATTTAAACATGTCTTTTTCATTTTTATTGCTAACATTCCAGCTAACCCGAAGGTCGTAGGTTCAAATCCTGCCCCCGCTACCAAAAAACAGCTAACAATCACAAGGTCTTAGGGAAACTTCCTTAAACCCTGATTTTTTGGTCAAATCAATTTTAGTACCATATTAGTACCCAAAATCGTGGGATTAGTAAAATACTTGGAATGGGAAGTACAGGACGTTCCTTAAAAATTTCATCTCCAGCCTCAAGAACTAAACTATATATTGATAAGGGCGCTCTCTTTTTGCCTATGCGCAATTCTATGCGCACAAACATTTATCTACGCATAGATGTATTTCTATGCGCAATTCTATGCGCAGTTACATAATGTAAGCATATCTTGCCCACCGTTTTTCCCCTTCCATCCTGACCGCTGAGTTTTCCGCCATGAGTTCCTTCATCAGCCGTCGGGCCTGGTTTCTGTCGAAATGGGTAATCTGCCGAATCTCGGCATTGCTCAGACCGGGCTCTCCCCGTTCGGCCCTTTGCCTGAGGATGCTCAATACACGGGTTTTGGCTGCCTCCCAGTCGATTCGGCGGTCTCGTTCAGGATGACCAGGCAACGATAATCGCCGATGAATATCGTGGCGTAGGGTCCAGTAAGTTCCTCTGCCAGTTCCACCGCGCTCAAGATATCCCAACTTTAATTCCATTTCGCTGAGCGTTTCCCTGGCGTTACGCTCGGACTGTTGCGTAATTTGAGCGGCAACAAGCGTATCTATTTCCGGATGTCTGAGCAGATGTTGTAAAATCAAAAGATGCTCAACACTGAGAATCCTTCCTCGATCCGCTTCTTCAGCAACGAACATCCGAAATGGTACAGACAGGTCGCTAGCCTGGAAAATAACTCTCACCGCTTCTCCTTCATCAATTATTATAGGAGGTTCTTTCCCCTCAATAAGAAGCGCATGATACATCCTGCGTATTCCCAGGTTACTGCGATTGACCAAACGAAGGCGCGTCAATGCATCTACCAGAGTTGGATTCCTGGAAATTGGTTCATGCCGTAAAATATTGTCGGGAGTAATCCCTCCTGGTAGTCCCCCTGGATTGCTTATTTCCAAGCGGTCCTGGAATTGTTTGACCATAATTGGCCCAGCTATACGATAATCTGCGTGCGCAAAAGCATTGAGCAAAGCTTCTCGCAAAGCGATTTCAGGATATGTACGGATTTCGAAATGAAAAAGACCATGGTGAACAGTGGTGATTGGATTGTCAGCCATAACCCGGTCTAACATACGATCCAAAGCGATGGGCAATGCATCACGGCCATCTGCACGATTTGAGTAATCTGTATCAGTTTTCATGCGCAGGTGAGTCCAGACATACCCTGGGAAATGCTTACGTATGGCATCTCTGGTGCCAGCCAAAAATATGCCTGCTCGTAGCAATTGTCCGTTTCGGATCAGTTCCAGAGCGGCAAGCAAGTCCCGATTAGTCTTGTTGAGCAGGTCTTCGGGAGCGTTTTCACGACGCGCAGCTTCACGCAACCGCTCCATGGCTGCTGCGGAAATAAATGACTCAGGGGGACCAGGTACTGAAATGGCAGTAAAATCAGTTTCCCCTGTCTCAACCATTATCCGACGCCGCAATGTGCCAGTAAGCGGTTGGCAGTCCTTGCCTACACGAATCTTACCTCGCCCGGACGTATCAGTGTACGGAGGAAGGCCAGGATATACCTGCATTACAATTAAACGACCGGTGCCTTCTGGAACGGCTAATTCCTGAAAAACCGGAGTCAGCCTGGGATCGGTTGAATCGTAAACCGCCTTTTTCAGACGATTAATATCCACTTCAGGAGGCACACCCAAGATGGCTTTTTTACGTCCTATAGCTTTATCATTGACACCAAAGACTACTGTGCCTCCACCGCCATTGGCCATGCAAATGGCCATCTCAATAGTCATAGATATAGCATCCGCCATGCTGCGAGCATTCCACTCCTTGAAATCAAGGTCCTGATCTTCCAGAGCATCAGCAGGCTGATGTTCGAGTTTATCCAATAATGAACGGATTTCAGAAAGTTCGCGCATAATTACTCCAAGACGCTCCTTACCGTCCCTGGTTCAGGGCCTCTGATGAGTTTATCTATGTATTCATCAAAACATTTTTTCATTTCTGAAAGTGTTGCAGTGCACCCGCCTTTAAGGGGATACAACCAGAATCAGACGGTGGTAAAGCCCACGAGACAGGCCAATTTTCGCATGACCTGATCCTACAAAGGCTCCGCCATGTTTTGGACTCTTTGTTTTATGCTTGATAACAAATTATTATTTTGTAATGCTTCTATAAAAATATATAATAACAAATTGTAGATTATTTTACAAATTTGCTAACCGAGGATAAATTTAAAATCAATAAAACTTGGATGATGGCACAGAGCAAAATTGTTAAACAAAAAATATAAACACAGGCACGATGCATCGTGCCCCTTACCTCATGGCATGTCATCAAATTAACAATAAAATCTGGAAAATCTTTGGCCTACATCCAAATGATGCTCAAAGACAAATCAGCCACTACGACTTCAACTTATTTGAGATCGCTTAGAGGCCTTAAAGCCAAGCAGGAATGTTATAGGATAATCAGGAGTGGAAGGTTGATGAGGTGGCCAATGGAAAATAGGAATAAAAAAACGACTCCCTTTTGGCGTGCTAAAGAGAGTCGTTTAAAAAATGGTGAGTCACGCAATTTAAAGTCATGGAAATGGTGGGCCACCAAGGAATCGAACCTTGAACCTCCGGATTAAGAGTCCGCTGCTCTGCCAATTGAGCTAGTGGCCCATTTGTCAAACACTTGACTTGCTCAACGGATGGCATAAATAGACCTCTCCTTTTTTTTTGTCAAGAAAAATTATATGTAAAAGCGGATACATCAAACTCGATCGTAAAATATCAACATTCCGATAAATTTTTATTTATGAAAACAATACTCAAATTTTTCATTTTTTTTATCATCATCCCTTTCTTTTCTGTCCCTTCTGCCTATGGACAGAGCTATCCCCTGGACACCAAGTGGGAAGTGTATACCCTCGATGATACCGGGACTGATTTTCAAGCTCTGGCCATTTTATGGCTTAAGCCCAAAGAAGGATGGCACACTTACGCCCATACTCCGACTTCTCTTGGCCAACCCACAACTGTTACGGCAACACTCTCTCCCGCTGCTGCCGCTAATGCCCGACTCCAGCTTCCTGTCTTTTACCCTCCCGGTCAAAAACAGAAAGATATTTTTGACCCCGAAATAGAAGTCCAGGTCTATGAGGGCCCAACGCCTATTTTTATCCCTTTGCAGGCCATTCCAGGACAAGACCAGACCATCTCTGCTCACATTCGTCTTCTTTTGTGTTCCGACAAGAGTTGCTATCCTGTTGATACGAATCTTGAACTAAAGTTCACTGCGCATATTCTAAACAATCTTAAACCAGCCCAAAACCAAACCTGGTGGGATCAATGGCTAAAATCCATCTCGCAATCTTCCGGCATTCAACATTCAACATTCAACATTCAACATTATAATTTCTCACCCCGCTCATTTACCCCGGGGCTGGAAGTAACCAATTTGAGCAGGGCCGCCTTACTGGCCATGTTAGCCGGGCTAATTTTAAATTTCATGCCCTGTGTCCTGCCTGTGATCAGTCTAAAACTTCGGGGGATGTTGCCCAGAGAAACAGAAGGCAAAAGCTTAAGGCAAAAAAAAAGAGCTTTTAGAATCCACAACTTCTTCTTTGCCCTGGGTATGCTCATTTATTTCTCAGCTCTGGCCCTGATTATCTCTTTAACAGGCATGGCCTGGGGGCAAATTTTTCAAGATACCAGGGTCGTCTTAGTCTTGAGCCTGGTTGTTTTCGCGTTATCCTTAAGTCTATTTGAAGTTTATGACCTGCCAATTATAGACCTCAAACACAAAAGCACCGCAATCAAGCATCCGCATACGGAGGCCTTATTTACAGGCATCCTGGCCACACTCCTGGCTACTCCGTGTAGCGGCCCGTTTCTAGGCGGAGTACTGGCCTGGACCCTCACCCAGCCTCAGGATATCATCGCGCTGGTCCTCTTTTGTATCGGCCTGGGAATGGCCAGCCCGTACCTGGTTATGACACTTTTCCCGGGACTGGTTCGCATCTTTCCCAAACCCGGACCTTGGACCCTTTATTTGGAAAAAATCTTGGGTTTTTTGCTTATGGCTACCTGCATTTACCTGATCAGTCTTTTGCCTGACAGCCTGGTATTTCCCGCCTTGATCATGTTTTGGGTAATCGGTTTTGGGGCCTGGATGTGGGGAAAATGGACAAACTTAAACCAGAGCAGGCTGAAGAGATGGTCCATTCGCCTCCTGGCCATTGGACTGATCTTTTCCGCTGGTTTCTTTTTATTTATAGAGCCCAAAAGTCCAGATCCATGGGAAAATTTTGAGAGTCAAAACTTTTCTCGTCTTCTTGGACAGGAAAATTTTATTTTAGACTTTACTGCTGATTGGTGCTCCAATTGTAAATTTCTGGAAAAGACAGTACTTACGCCCGGTTTTTTAAATGACCTCAAAGTAAAACATGGCCTGCGATTGATACGCGTTGACTTAACTCGTGCCAATCCGTCCGGCCAGAATCTGCTTAAAGCCCTGGGTAGTCATAGCATCCCGACTCTGGCCATTTTTACTAAAGAAAATCCTCAAAGCCCGCTAATAATCCGTGATCTTTTTACTAGAAGCCAACTGGAAAAGGCTATTAAACAGGCGCTTGCAAATGCAGTCTCAGAGCCATAAAAGCTGATAGGAGTCTGTAGGCCAAACCCCATTTTGACTACCAGATTAGAAATCCTGGTTTCTTGAAAGCATTGCAAAGGACTGAGTAACAATCTTGACGAAGGTTATTGAACAATTTTTTTGCAGTTCAAACTTTGAGATTGCTTCGCTGCCCTCGCAATGACAGGAGCGAGATCGTCATTGCGAGGGCAGCGAAGCTGTACGTGGCAATCTCACCCATTGAGTTAAAATCGCTCAACTTAGGTATAATTAAAAGTCTATTCGTTTATCCAAAATACCCAATTATGCTCTGACCGCAAGCAAACTATAGATGAGATGTGTCCAAGTCTTTGTTAGCATTGTCCTCTTGAGTAGTGTTTGGCCACAGACTCTTATCTGTTGAGTTGGCTGGATTTCTATATACGCGCATCAATAAAATATATCTCTAATAACTTTTTAGTTCACTTTAGTCACTCATAACGAGCTAAACCAGTACCGGATTATATTCCTGGCCCGTTAAACACCTGCCTCCATTTGCGGTTACTAAAAAGGTATTTTCCACGCCTACCATGCCTACGCCAGGCAAGCCGATTTTAGGCTCCAGGGCCAAGACCATATTTTCTTCCAGAGGCTCATCAAATCCTTTGGCAATAACCGGATATTCATCAATGGCCAGTCCAATTCCATGCCCGACGAAGTTAACTTTATTTTCTCCCAGGGCCATAAAACCCTCGCTAAAGCTGCTCTTTTCAGCCATGGCAAAAACCTGTTCGTACAATTCGGACGGGACTGCCCCTGGCTTTAAATTCTCAGCCAAAAATGCCTGCACCTCTACACAAAACTTATGAGCGTCCACCACTTTTGAGCCTGGCTTCCAATTTTCAGAGAAATACACTTGCGTCTTATCAGTTTGATAGCCTTCCAGACAAAAACCCACATCTACCACTAACGGCTCGTTATCCTGCCAGGTCTTACCGGCATAGCCCATGTGCGAAACAGCAGGATGCTGACCCCTTAAGCCAACGGGGCCATTAAACACGCTTGGATAATTCGCATTATCACCAGCAGCTACATGCCCCAAAAATATCTCTTCCCCAAAATTCTGCATGCGCATCATGCCATGATGGCCGAGGGCAAAAAAGATTTCCCAAACCTTTATGGCTATTTCCCTTTCATTCATTCCCGGCCTTATTTTCTGAGGCAAAAGATGGTAAAGGGCCTGGTTGTGTCTTTGTCCTGCCAGGTCCATTTTTCTTATTTCCCATTCTGTTTTCAGAGCCCTGGTCCTGGCAATAAGCTGATCAATAGCCACAAAGTTGCGCTGAACAACTCTATTTTGCAAACTATCTGCCAGTGCCCAGGAAATACCTGTCTTTTCTACACCTATAACCTTCGGTAAAGACTGGCCAAAATCACGCAGAATACCCTCTACCTGGCCATAAGACTTAAACGGAACAATATTTTTGAGAGGAGACTCAAGTTTTGCCCGCTGTAGTCCCCGCCGGCACATAAGTATGGGCTCGCCCTCAAAAGGAATGAAGAGCAGGCCATTTCCCCAGGTACCGGTAAAATAATAGATGTTTATGCGGGAAAAAATAAATACGCCCTGACATTCAGGGCACTCCTCTTTCCACAGCCCGCGCAACCTCTTTAAGCGGCGGGCAATTTCCTTTTCTTCCATTTTCTCAAGTGGGTCAAACAACCTTATCCTCCTTATTATTTACATAAAGTATAATCCATCTTCCGCCTTCTCGGCTCAAAACCGGCACTTGAAATAAGCTTACGCAAATCCTCTTCAGGCAATCTGAAATGTACCCCTGTAGCAGCTACGACATTTTCTTCGATCATCGTTGAACCAAAATCATTAGCTCCCCAAAAAAGAGCAAGCTGCCCCACTTTTGGTCCCTGGGTGACCCAGGAAGCTTGAATATTGGGAATATTATCCAAAAAAATCCGGCTAAGAGCCAAAAATTTTAAATATTCAACCGATGAAACTTCAGATGTGGAAATTTTTGTATTTCTCGGTTGAAAGGTCCATGGAATAAATGCGGTAAATCCTCCGGTCCTATCTTGCAACTCGCGAATCTTTTCCAGGTGCTCAAGGCGCTCTTCCAGTGTCTCGATATGGCCGAACATCATGGTAGCCGTTGTTTTTAAACCCAGTTTATGCGCTTCTTCCATAACTTTAAGCCACTGACTGGCAGAGTATTTATTGGGTGAAACCTCTTTTCTCACTCTATCCACAAGGATTTCTGCCCCGCCTCCGGGTATAGAATCGAGTCCTGCCTCCTTGAGCTCGGCTATAATTCCGGCTATTGGCACCCCTTCTTTCTCGGCCAGAAAAATAATCTCCGGCGGAGAAAAACCATGCACAGCCACCTGAGGAAAGTTGGTCTTTAAAAAGTTGAGCAAGGATTTATAGTAATCAAGCCCCAGATCAGGATTCATTCCACCTTGCAGGAGGATCTGATAACCTCCTAAGTTTACTGTTTCCTGTACCTTTTGAGCCAATTGGTCAAAGCTTAGTACATACCCATCCCTATGCCCTGGTGGACGATAAAAGGCGCAAAATTTACACTCGGAAACGCAGATATTGGTATAATTTATATTGCGGTCTACAATATATGTGACTATCATCTCCGGATGAAGTTTTAGACGAACGGAATGAGCCATTTGGCCCAAATGAAAAAAATCCATTTCTTGCCAGAGCGTTCTGGCTTCTGACACACTTATTCTTTGCATGTGACACTCCGTACATCTCGCTTTTTGCGAGGATTAAATCCTTTTTTTAATATATTACGGCTCAATATTTTTCACTAGCATCAATACAAAAGAGGTTCGACTAAATGTTAAATATCGTAGATTACCAAGAAGTGAAAAAAGCTTTAAGCCAAGTCAAGACAATAGCCATAATCGGGGCTAAAGACAAATCTGGCCAACCAGTAGACGGTGTGGGACGCTATTTAATTCAAGCTGGCTTTACTGTCTATCCGGTACACCCAAAAAGGCAAAATGTATGGGGTCTTCCTACCTATACCAGTATCCTGGACATCCCTGACCAAGTTGATTTGGTCAATGTTTTTCGCGCCCCGAAATTTTGCCCTGACCATGCACGGGAGGTTTTACAGCTCAAAAAACTTCCATTAATCTTCTGGCTACAACTGGGCATCGTCTCTGAAGAAAGCCGAAAGATTCTACAAGATAAACCTGTCTTGTTTATCCAGGACAAGTGCTTGATGGTCGAGCATAAGCGACTCTTTGGTGATAGGTAAAGTGAGGCCATTTGTTGAGTTTGGTATGATTGCTTAACCTCGAAAATCAGAAAAAAATTAAACTTACAACAAGGTCAACAACATGTCAGAAAAACTCGCCTTTACCTGCCAAATGTGCGGACAATGTTGTCAGGGCCAGGGTGGCATTGTGGTAACGAACGAAGAGCAACAAGCCATAGCCAATTTTTTAAACCTGACTGTGGGAGAGTTTAGAAATCGATATATTTACACCAGAGCAGACAAAGACTTTATTCGCACCAATGAACAACGATTTTGCATCTTTTTTAAAAAGAGTTCCGGATGTTTGATTCATCCGGTCAAGCCCAAAGTATGTCAGGCATGGCCATTTTTCAGAGGCAATTTGGTTGACAAGACCAGCTGGGAAATGGCTAAAGAGTATTGTCCAGGGATATGCCATGATGTCAGTTTTGAAGAGTTCGTCCATCAAGGCCTTGCTTATCTACAAAAAAACGGCCTCATATCTAAAAAAGACAACCGGGAGGCCAATGCCCTGAAAGTTCAGGATGTTCAACAAAAAATATAAACTCATAGAGGGTTAATCCTTCTATTAACATCGCCTGTGCGGGACCAGCCTTGAGAGCCTAATTCCAAATTTTAAACATGAATACGAGTAAGTACTATGAAATTCTTGGCCTGAGACCAGGAGCAAGCCTGACAGAGATCAAAAAAGCTTACAGGTCCCTGGCCTTTAAATATCACCCAGACTTGAATAAAAATGATCCCAGGGCCGGACAAAAATTTCAGCAGATAAATACTGCTTACGTCATTTTAAGGCAAAGTCTTGAATCTTCAGCAGGCAGGAGCCAGGGTTTTACTACTCCTAAACCAGAAAAAAACACCCAAAAAACATTCTCAACAACGAAAAATCAATCCCGGGCAAAACATACGCGCGATAAATCCCACCGCCAAAAATTTTACGCCCGACAGGAGGAGATTTTAAAAGAGATCTTAAATGATCCCTTTGCCAGACAGGTTTTTGAGGATATTTTTCAAAAAATAAAAAAGCGAGCTTCTGATGCCCCTGTACTCAAACAAAGAAGATTAAAAATTGAGTGGGGAAAATTTAACCTGGACCTGGATCTATCCCAGGGGCCAATCAAAACAATAAAAAAATGGCTGCGCAGACAACTCGATGACGAACAAACCGTTTACCTGCCGGCTCGCAAAATGCTCCCGGGCTCCAATTTACGCATTCAGGTTCAACATAAATGGTCTGGCCCGGCCAAAATCGTGGAGGTAACCTTGCCCCTGGATTTTACAGTTGGCCGACCTATCCGTCTTAAAGGACTCGGCCGGAAAATCGGCCCATGGAAAGGAGACCTCTATCTGCGCTTTTTGGTCAAATGATGGGTAGATGTAAGGATGAGTGAAACGGAATTTTTAGATGAGTTCCCTTATACGTCTGAATAAATTTCTAGCCCGGGCAGGAGTTTGCTCGCGAAGAAAAGCTGACGAACTCATTGCCCGGGGCCAAGTGCAGATCAACGGTCAGGTTACTACAGAACTGGGGCAAAAAATTGATCCGGACAGGGATAAAGTGACAGTTGCTGGCAAAATCATCTCCCCTGACCAAGTACTAAATAAAAAATTTACCTATGTCCTGGTGAACAAACCTATTCAGGTAGTCACAACTTTAAAAGACCCCCAAGGCCGAAAAACCATTGTTTCTCTTCTACCTCGAAGCCTGCAAAAGCAAAGGCTCTTCCCTGTTGGCCGTCTGGACTATTATTCCCAGGGGCTCATTATTTTAACTGACGATGGTGAACTAACTTTACGCATGACTCATCCCAGATGGGAACATCCCAAAACTTATCAGGTCCTGGTCCGGGGCAAAATCACAGCGCGCAAACTGGATACTATGTCCAGGGGTATGGTTTTGAGGGAAGGAGAAAAATTGGCCCCGGTTAAAGTAAGAGTCATCTGGCAAAAACCTGACCTTGCTCTTCTGCGAATGACCCTTATTCAGGGCGTAAACAGACAGATCAGACGCATGTGCCGTGACCTTGACCTGACCGTATTAAAACTTGAGCGCACCCACCAAGGACCTGTCAGCCTGGGCTCACTAAAACCAGGCCAGTGGCGATACTTACACCCCAAAGAAATCAAGGCGTTGCGTAAAAGTGTGGGGCTTCTTTCTTGAGACGCACAACCATGCGTCTTTGCTAATCAAAATTACGAACAATAACCTGTTCCCTACGCAAAGGACACCAGCTAGGTGCATCCCCGGTTTCAATGATCCTGTATTTTGGGGTAGCCACACTACACTTAGGCTTTTCCCCTGGGACAATTGTGCAAAACGGACATTCATTGCAATTTTTGACCACAATAATCATCGCTGACCTCTTTTATTAGTTAAGCAGTTTATTGGTTCAATGATTTACTATGCATACGCAGCCATTCAACCTTTCAACCACTTAACAGAAACAACCCCCTCTATAACCCAAATCACTCCTGAGTATTATCCTGTATTTGCACTCCCTTAGGTGGATTAAACCTAAACAAGCTATCCTCTAACAAAGGATTTAGCTCTAGGTTTTTAAGTCTTACTTCATTGCCATTGCCAAAAAAATCTACCAGCAAAACCTTCTTTAAAAGAAAACTCTCTCGGTCCACCCAAATATAGGCTAAAACCAGATCTGGTTCCGGATTCTTAGGTATGAGCTTGAGCTTGAACAAACCCTGGTCCAGTCCCTGGTTTTCTACTATAAAATCCTCTTTGAGATTGGCCTGCCCAGAAATAAACCGGATCATGGTTTTAGAAGATAAAACTGTTTGCACAGGGTATTTATAAGCGATCTCTTCTTCGACAAAATAGTTCCAAACTATATCCTGCCCTACAATCAACAACTCTGCTTCTGGGCTAGTGGTTTCCCAGCGAATTAACCTGGGTTTTTTAAAATAAATTTTACCGTAACGCTGCTCCTGTTCTTTGGTGGCGGCATTGGTCAAAATTTGCTCGAATTCAGCTTGAAATGCTTTCAGACTTTCGTACTGTCCTTGTACCTTACCGACAATATCCTGAGCCCAGACAGCGGAAGAGAAAAAAACAAAAAAAATAACCACCACTCGTAAAAACATATCTACTCCTTTAACCGTGAAACATGAAGATCAAGACGTGAAGAAAGGACTCGGGGCTTTACACCCACACCAATATCTATTTACCGTACAAACAGACTTTCTTCAATACCCATTAAATCAGCAAGCAGACCTTAAAAAGATAGCCGCATTTAGAACAGATTCCGGATGAACCGGGTAATAGACTTGTGCCCTTCTCATTTTTTGGGCAAAGTCAGGCTGAGAGAAATCAATGAGTCTGTGGCCCAACCCTATTTTAGCCGCTGATTGAAAGGCTTGTTTTCTGAAATGCATTACAAACGGCTTGGGTACCCCATCTTAGGGAAGCTTGCGGAAAAACAGAGCATCGGGATGAATAGGCTAAATATTTTGCTATACTGCTCAATAACTATCGATAATAAAAAGGATACTCATTTACCCAAAATATCCCATTATGCTCTGTCCGCAAGCAAGCTTAGATGGGTCCAAGTCTTTGTACCAGCATGAAAGAAACCAAGACTGAAATAAACTATGGAAATTGAGTTGATATAAAATAAAGGTTCGGCCACAGGCTCTACAATTATAACCACCCATCAGGGATGAGTACTTCGTGCCTGTTTAATACTCTGAGACTGGGAACATAAGTACATAAAATTTTCAAGACAATTTAAGGGGGCAAAATGGCGAGTAAAGTTTTTTTCTGGAACTTAAGAACATCACGAAAACTGCCCTATGAATTGAAATTAAAAAAATTACTCAAGTCCTTAGGGATTGGACAAATACTAGAACCCGGTCAATTGGTGGCCCTGAAAATACATTTTGGGGAAAAGGGAACAACCGGGTTTATCTCTCCACTCTGGATCAGGCCGATCATTGAGTTCTTAAAAAAAGTCGGGGTTAAGCCTTTTTTGACTGATACCAATACCCTGTATGTAGGCGAAAGAGGGGAGTCGGTTTCTCATTTGCTTCAGGCAGCCAGACATGGATTTGATCCAAATCTTTTGGGCGCTCCAATTATCATTGCCGATGGATTAAAAAGCAACAACGAGCGCTGTATAGAATTTAAGGGCAAACATTTTAACCGTTTTTACCTGGCCGGAGACATTGTGGATGCAGATTATCTAATCTTTTTAAGCCATTTTAAAGGTCACGAACTGGCAGGTTTTGGTGGGGCTTTGAAAAATGTTGCTATGGGGTGCGCCACAAGACAGGGTAAAATGCAGCAACATTGTGGGTTTGGGCCCAAGATCATTGCTAAACTTTGTCAAGGGTGCGCGGCCTGTGTCGAGGTCTGTAAGCCAAAAGCTCTCCAATTGGTTGAAGGGAAAGTAACCCTTGACCCTGAAAACTGTGTAGGCTGTGCTGCCTGTCTTCTGGCCTGTAAGACTAAAGCGCTCACAGTTAACTGGAAAGTGGATATTAAAATTTTTCTCGAAAGAATGATGGAATATGCAGCAGCGGTTTTGCTCTCGCGCAAGAAGCCGAGTCTGCATATTAACTTTGTGCTTCGAGTCAGCCCGGATTGTGACTGTGTTGGTTTTACAGATGCCCCTATCTGCCCCGATCTTGGGATACTAGGATCTTATGACCCTGTGGCCCTGGACCAGGCATGTTTGGACCTGGTCAACGCGGCCCCTCCTTTACATCCAAGTTGCCTGCCTGAAGATATAAAATCTGGAGAGGATAAATTCAGGGCTATTCATTCGCATGTCCAGGGTGATTATGCCCTGGAATATGCACAAAAATTGGGTTTAGGAAGTCGAGACTATGTGTTGGTGAAAGTGTAATATCTGTCAAACTCTTTGTTCCCATTGGGAAAACCCTCGGGCCGGAAAGCTGATTCAAGTATTAAATCAGCCAAGTTGCGGACGAAGAATGTCCTAAGTTCTTCCGCTCACCAGATTCTGCTCTTCTTTATTCTGGACAAGGTGGAACTTTTTTGTTTAAAAAACTATCTTTTACAATAAAACGATGAGTAAGGAGGTTGGTATAATGGCCAGGCATAAAAAGATCGAGCGACGCAAAGAACTGGACAGACGCCGTCGTCGCCGGGAGAAGAGATTAAAACAGAGGATCAAAGAAGCTAAAGAAGCAGCCAAAAAAGCAAAGTCAAAGTAGTTGACTTAGTAAAAGCTGGTCTTAATATTTCTTGCTCAGAATCTTTAGTTGTGGAGGTGTGCGATGCCAATATATGAGTATCGGTGCAATGAATGTCAGCAGGTGTTCGAAGAGTGGCAAAAGGACTTTGAGGAGAGAGATGTACCCTGCCCTATTTGTGGCGGGAGTGCTACCCGTCTTATCTCTCATTCTGCCTTTATTTTAAAGGGTAGTGGCTGGTATGTGACGGATTATTGCAATCGAAAATCTTCATCTAATAACGGCAAGAAAGAAAAGACCACAGATCAGAAAGGGCAGACAGCAAAAACAGCGTCAGCGACTGCATCCAATACTCCCGCTAATTCCTCTGCAACCCAAAACAGCAGTGGCTCTTAATGTTTAAAGGCAGCCTGGGCTGCCTTTTTTTTTAGGAGGAATTTAAACTATTAAAGTAAGAAGCTATGATTGAACGCTATACAAGAAAAGAAATGGGCGAAATCTGGACCCTTGAAAATAAATTCAGGGTCTGGCTGGAAGTAGAACTGGCCGTATGCGAGGCTTGGTACCAATTAGGTCAGATTCCGGAAAAAGAAATACAGGAAATCAGGAACAGGGCTGATTTTGATGTGCAAAGAATTCTTGAATTAGAAGAAAAGACTAAGCACGACGTTATAGCCTTTTTAACTGCTGTAGAAGAAAAGGTCGGTCCTGCTTCAAGATTTATACACCTGGGGTGCACTTCTTCAGACATTGTAGATACTGCCAACGGAGTTCTTTTATATCGCGCAGGCCTTTTAATTTCCAAGGCCCTGGACCAACTTTTAGACACGCTGCATGGTATGGCCCATAAATTTAAAGGACGTCTGGTCATGGGCCGCACCCACGGCATTCATGCCGAGCCAACCAGTTTCGGCCTGAAAGTAGCCAATTTCTACGCCGAATTTAAGAGACACAAAGAAAGATGGGAGCAAGCCCTGGAGGGCATAAGATATGGGAAGATTTCCGGCGCAGTAGGTACTTATGCACATCTGGATCCCAGAGTAGAAGAGATAGCCTGTAAAATTCTGGGATTAAAAGTGGACCCTATTTCCACCCAAATAATCCAGCGAGATCGTTATGCCCATTATTTTACGGCCCTGGCTCTTATGGCCGGAGGAATAGAGCGTATCTGTGTGGAACTAAGGCATCTGCAACGCACGGAAGTCCTGGAAGTGGAAGAAGGTTTTTCTGCCGGCCAAAAAGGTTCCTCAGCCATGCCACATAAGAAAAATCCCATATCAGCAGAGAATTTAACCGGACTTTCCAGACTGGTACGGACCAATGCCATGGCAGCTATGGAAAACATGGCTCTCTGGCATGAGCGAGATATCAGTCACTCGTCGGTAGAACGGGTGATCATGCCTGACTCGACTATCTTGATCCATTACATGCTGCATAGACTGAACAACCTGCTATCAGGACTAAGAATCATACCTGAAAATATGGACAAAAACCTAAATCTGTCCATGGGGCTATTTTTCTCCCAACGTATCCTTCTAGCCCTAGTGGACAAAGGCCTCAAACGTCAGAAGGCCTATGAAATGGTTCAGAAAGTGGCTATGCACTGCTGGGAAAGCAAGGTCTTTTTCCCTGATGCCGTGCGCGAAGATAAAGACATCTGCTCCTATCTCGACAAACCAGAGCTTGATGATCTCTTTGATCCCGCTTATTACTTAAAGCATGAAGAATTGATTTTTTCCCGTGTATTTGAAAGTTAGGGGTAAGAATTAAGCGGTAAGAGATAAATCAAAGAAAATAATCTAACCAATCAGTAATCCCATTTAATTAATAAACTACTTAACCAAAATAAACCTGTTAACCACTCAACTCAACAAAACATGAAAGAACTAAAAAAAAGATTAGCAAAACTTCTGTATGCTAAATCCTATAAAGAGGGTGAATTTATTTTAACCTCGGGCAAAAAAAGTGATTATTATTTTGATTGCAAACAAACTGCCCTGGATCCTGAAGGCGCCTACCTTATTGGCCGTATTTTTCTGGATATGATTATAAACAGTTCCAGACCCATCCAGGGAGTTGGGGGGATGACTTTGGGCGCTGACCCATTGGTATGCTCCGTGACTGTGCTTTCTCACTTGCATAATTATCCTTTGCCTGGCTTTATAGTCCGTAAAAAAGCAAAGGGTCATGGAACCAATCAGTATCTGGAAGGTCTCAATAATTTTGTCCAGGGCCAAAAGGTTTGCCTGCTCGAAGATGTGGTCACCACAGGCGGAACCCTTTTGACAGCGTGCAAGCGGGTTCAAGAGGCAGGTCTGGATGTGCAAGCCATTTTCTGTGTTCTGGATCGAGAGGAAGGCGGCAGAGAAAACCTGGCCCAGGCCGGCTATGAGTTAACCTCAATCTTTACGCGACAAGAATTAATCCATGTTGCCAAAAATTAAACCAATATACCTTCTGGCTTTAGCCTGGATGCTCTTTTTAGCCGGATGCAAACTGGAACCAGCCAGTAAACTGTTATGGCCGGATTTAAGTGATCCTTATTTCCAACTGACTAAAAAGTGGACCAAAAGAGGTGTTATTTACTCAGGAATTGATACAGAAATAGAGGTTTACGCTACTTTAAAATCCCTCGAATGGAGAAAAGCCTATGTGCATAAATGGGCTAAAGTCTATTCTTTAAGCCAGAATGAAGAAAGAAAATTACTGGCAGATGAACTTAAGGCGGCCCAAAAAGAGACAGAAATTTTTCTGGCCATGTATAGCAACAAACCGGAACAGGCTGAACTTAAATTTAATAGCCCATTATGGTCAGTGTTCCTGGAGATAGAGAGTAAGAAAATTTATCCTCTTGAAATCAGGCCTCTGGACTGGCCTTATGCAAAACTTAAAACCTTTTTCCCCTTTGTTCACAAGTGGCAGAAGAGCTATATGCTACGCTTTAAAAAAATTGAACTCCCGCAAACGGGACCCTCTGGTAGTCCTATCCGCCTGACTCTTAGCGGACCTGTGGGAAAAGTAAGCCTTGAGTGGTAGAGTTTACAAATCTGCTAATTTACCTATCTGCTACAAACTTATTATGAACTACGTACTGCGTGCTACGTGCTTTTTTTTCAGTTTAAACTTTCTCTCGGTCGTCTTTCTTCTCCCTTCAGTATCAAGTGCCTGGGAAGCCAACTTCTCAGCAGACCCCTCTGCTCCTGAACTATTTTTAGCTATTGATAAAGATCGACAAAAACTCTTTATCCTATCCAACAAAAGCCCTTTGCAAAAGTTAAAAGAATTCTCTTGTTCCACTGGACAGGTTCGGGGAGATAAGCAGAAACAAGGCGATCGCAAAACTCCGGAAGGTATTTATTTTTTAGAGAAACGCTTAACTCGAGGGCTTAATTATGATTTATATGGTAAACTAGCTTTTACCTTGAATTATCCCAATCCGGTGGATCGTATTAAAGGGAAAACAGGTTACGGTATCTGGATCCATGGGCGGGGACATAAAATCACTGAGTTTGAAACCAAAGGTTGTGTAGCCCTGAATATGTCTGACATCACTGCCCTTGAACACGGAATAATTCTACAAAAAACTCCGGTGGCCATAGCCAGAAAAGCGTCTTGGCGGGATGACGAAACCAATCCCGGACTTGAGTCAGAAATCGTTCGCTTGACCCGTGAGTGGGCCAAGTCTTGGGCAAAAAAATCTGATGAATTTTTCTCCTTTTACCATGGGGAAAAGTTTACGTTAAGCGGTCAAAACTTCAAAAGATTTACGAGGAGAAAAAAAAGACTTTTTCAAAAGTATTCCTGGATTGATGTTTATGTTCACCAGCCCAAGGCTTTGGCCGGACCGGGATACGTGGTTAGTTTTTTTGGACAAGTATACCGGACGTCATCTTTTTTATCCACAGGGATAAAGAGACTTTACTGGCAAAAATCTGAAAATAATGAATGGAAGATTGTGGGCAGCGAATGGCGACCAGGCGCTGCCGCTATGGAAAAGGAACTAAAAGGCAAGTACCTGGAAGCAAGAAAAGAAGAACTGCTCCAGTGGATTGAAAAATGGCGTAAAGCATGGGAAAAGGCAGATCTTGAAACCTATGCCCGATTTTATACGATTGATGCGGTACAAGGATCGATAAAAGGAATAAAAGCTATCCTTGCAAATAAAAAGAAAGTCTGGCGCAAAGTAGGCCGTCCCCAAAAAATAGAGTGCAAAGATTTTGATATTCGATTGGATAAAGAAGGCTTCCTAATCTCTTTTGTCCAGAAATATACGAGTGAGCAAGGTTATAAGGATACTGGGATAAAACAACTAAAGGTTACACCCTTACCGTCCGGCTGGCATATCATCTCTGAGTCCTGGAGAAAATTGTCATGGCCAAGGTAAAATATAATGTAATTTTTATGCGCGATGATGCTCCAGTGAAGCGCTGGCGCATAAGTTCATGGTGCATAAAGTTATTTATATTTATCCAGATTGTTCTAGTTGTAATCAGTATACTTGGCACATATATGGCTGTTAAATTTTTTCAAGAAAAAGAGAAGTTGCACTTATCTTTAATGCAAACATCAAAATTGCTTAACGATACAAAGTTCAAATTAAAACGTCTGGAAAATGTGCAAAAGATTTTGGACAGTTATAATAGTGAACAATTGCAGACTCTTCTAGTAAATCAAAAGTTCAATACACCAAGTATGCCCCCTATTGATCTTAATGAAATTTTCCAATCAGTAGACCTGCACCTAGTTGGGATAGAAAACATCCAAGCCAGGTATTTTAAAAATAAAATGCAAGTTCAATTTGAAGTGAATAATCTCACTTCTAGTCGGACTGTCAAAGGTCGGGTCGATTTATGTCTTATTGGCCGGGATGGCCTGGAAGTAGATATAAATATTAATGATAAAAACCTACACTTTGAAATAAACCGCTTTAAGCGCATAAAAGCAACATTTATCTTGCCCAAATCCTTGCCCAGATCAGAAATTTTTGCACTGCGTCTCAAAATCACTGACAAAACAGGAAAATTAATCTTCTGTGAGACTTATCCCCTTGCTCATATCCTTGTTTAGTCTTGTCCTGGTCTGCAGTACCTACCCAGGACTTGCCGCAACTCGAGCCACATTTCTGGCTCGAACATACTACCCTTTGGAAATTTACTTTCTGCAAGGAGAGGAACCCGGTCCTACCATTATGGTACAGGGAGGCATCCAAGGAGATGAGCTTTCCGGGATAATTGCTGCCCAGATTTTAACCAAATCTTTGGTCAAAAAAGGCAATCTGATTGTTGTTCCACGTGCTAATCTGCCGTCCATTTTTGCATTTAAGCGGCGGATCAATGTCGATTTGAACAGGCGTTTTGATCAAGATTACAACCAATATTATGAAGATTACTTGGCTCGAGCCATCAGATATGTGGTCAGCAAAAGTGATGGTCTGATTCACCTACATGAAGGCAGCGGTTTTTATTCCCCTACATTCGTTAATCAGCTACGCAACCCCAAACACTTTGGCCAGTCTATAATAATTGATACCCATATTTTTGAGGACAGGATTTATCTGGCTAATTTGGTCCAAGGCGTTCTGGGTAGGGTTAATGGGGATTTAACTCCTGCCAAATACTCTTTTCAACTTTTTAATATGAATACCTTTGCTGCTGGCACCCTTTATCCGGAGCAGAGAAAATCCTTGACATATTATACGCTGCGGGAGTTAAAACTCCCTGCCCTGGCTGTGGAAGTAAGCAAAAATATTCGCGACTTATCCTGGAAGGTAAACTGCCATTGTCGGATTGTTAAAGAACTACTCAGCCAAATGGGAGTAGAGCTTGAACTTCCTGCGGGGATCACCAAGCTGGTTAAAGAATGGTTTAACGATAGCATAAACATCAGAATAAATGGTCAGGACGTTGCGAAGTCTTCGCAAATAACATTAACTCCTTATAAAGAACTCAAGATCCAGCTAGACCAAAATGCTGACAAATCCGAACATAGATGGGCTGTGGTCATACCGGATATCCCATATCTAAATCTAGTAAACACAGAATTTGTTTGCCTTAAACCTTTCCCGTACCTGGACATCGTGCTGGATGGCAAAAAAATAAAAAGAATTAATATCAACTGGAAAGGAACCTGGTTCCAAAAAGATCTTAAGCTTCCTGTTTTGGTTTACTCTCAGGATAGAGAAATTAAGCTGGCCAGACCAGGTACACAAATTTCAGCCTATGAAGGTCAGACAATTCTTTTACATGGTCTTTGGCTGGAACACGGCCAAGAAGTGCTCAATGTAAAAGGATTTGTGACCAACAAAATTACAAACGATGGTCAGGACAAAGGAGTTCCTATAGTCTTGGCTAAAAACGGATTTATGTCCAAGTATATTGAAGATAATGGTAAGGATTGGTCTTTTATGATCCAGAGAGAAACCGAACGAAAGGTTAGATATAAATGGAAGGTAAAAGTTCAGAATGCAAAATTTTCCGGGTTGAAACTGGTCAAACTTGTCCGACCTACAAAGCAGATAGGTACAAGTACAAAAGACACCAAACAATACTTTTTATTTCCAGGAGACAAAGAATACTCTCTGGAGAGAGGAAGGTATACACTAAAATCTTTTGGCACGGATGAACATTTTATGTGTTTTGTAGGCGACCATCCCCTGCCCATATACCCTGATGAAGAGCTAAATTTGCATAGTGGCAGATATACTTTACATATATTTGAAAGTAGAAGTTTTGCCAACCTGGGACAGATAAACCTTAACATCCAATAATCTTTAACATAATAAAACCTTAACAGGTGTGTCCTATATGAGCAGTTTTTTTGTCAATCTTCCGTTAAGATATATTGCCAGAGAAAATGCTTATCTGGATTTATTCATTGAAAACAGGATAAATCCTGAGTTAGGTCTGGAAGCCTGGAGCATGGACAAATTGGACCTTGCCTGGCATGAAAATGTAGCTGAAAAAATCCAACGTGCTGGTTTGAAAACCGCCATTCACCTCCCATTTTTGGACTTGATGCCAGGCAGCATCGACCAATATATCCTGCAGGCAACAAGAAAAAGGCTAGACAAAGCCCTGGAGATAGCCAAAATTTATGAACCTTGCCATCTGATTGGCCATCTGGCCTATGATTCTGGCCTTGACGATGATTTTTACTCTTTTTGGCTAGAAAATTCTGTACAAACCTGGCAACAACTAGTGGAAAAAACTAAAAATACCTGTCCCATTTTTCTGGAAAATGTACGTGAACAAGATCCAACTATTATTACCGACCTTTTGAGCGGGTTGAACGGACAAGTTGGTTTTTGTTTTGATCTTGGCCATTGGTTTTCATTTGGTCGTGGAAGAGAAAATAATAATCTGGGTCATTGGCTCCAGACGCTGGCCCCTTATATCCGTCATCTGCATTTGCATGACAATCATGGCCACTTAGATGAACATCTGGGCATGGGGCAGGGGAAAATTCCTTTTGTGGAGTTTTTTGCTGGCTTAGAATCTTTGGAATTGAAGCCAGGATTTACCTTAGAGCCACATTCTGCCGAAGATCTGGCTCACAGTTTAAATTTTATGCACGGCAACCGGTTCTGGTTTTCTCTACTGGGAGTGAAAAAAAATTCCGTTCGTGACTTAGCCTTTAAACTCAAATAAGTCGGGGTTTGAAACCCACTTTGCCGACACTTTAAATTCCTGTGGCCACTTAGGCAAAGAAGTAAAATTATAACCGGGCCAAGATAGCTGCCAGGCATGTAAAAGCAGTGGATATGGCTCATGATGACCATAACGAAAGTCCCCAACAATGGGATGGTTCCTCGTGGCCAATTGGACCCGCAACTGGTGAGTACGTCCCGTTTCCAGCCTCAGAGCAAGTAGACTATAGCCTGAAATTACGCGTAACAAAAAAGCCCTGCTCCTGGCCTGCTTTCCTTTTGAAGAAATCACCACTTTTTTGCCTGTGTAACTGGCAGGTTCTTTATTTCCCTGCTTCTCAACTTCCTTTCGTACTAATAACCTATTTTCCAATTTGACCCACTTTCTGTAAGGCCAAACCCCTCTTACCCAAGCCAGATAAAACTTATTCACCTTACTTGACCAAATTTTTTGCATAGCCCGTAAAAAAGAAAAAGACTTGGCCACAAGAAGCAATCCCGATGTATCCTTGTCCAGACGATGGACAGGAGTCGGAGGGAAGTGAAATTCTGCAAACTGGGATCTTAAACGGTGGACGACTGAATCTTTGTGCCCACTGCCAGGATGGACAGGCAGACCGGATGGTTTATTAATGACTAGAAACTGGTCATCTTCATAGACAATATCCAGTTTCTGATGTGATAAAATTTTATTTTCTGATTCTAAACCAGAGTCATGAGGTGGTATGCGCACCTTTTGACCTGCTCTCAAACGCCCAAAAGGTTTGGCTCTTTTACCATCTATTCGGACTTGGCCGGTCCTTATCCAGCGCATTAGAGCTGAATAAGGGATTTTTTTCCTAGTTTTGCGCTGCAAAAAAGAAATAAGTTTTTGCCCGGCCTCTTCGGGCTTAATGAGCAGGTATTGCACTTCAGGCACTTTTCTTCACTCAGGCTGTACAAACGCATCTGCTAAAAATCAAAATTTACATTCTAGAGACACTAGAGAAACGGGGAAGCGAGGAAACGGAGAAGCGGGGAATTTATTGTTTTTTTCCAATTCTGCCCGTCTACGATTCCTCGTTCCTCGTCTCGCTACTTACCACCGGAAGGAGTGGTTAAATCCAATGTATAGGAGACAATAATTGTTTTTCTCTTCTTAAAACCAGTCATACCAGGATGGGTATTCACACAAACAACTAATTCTTTGTGTCCGTCCGCGTTTAGATCATAAACCCCATAGTCCACAATGGATCCTTTGATGCGCCTGGTTTTCCAAAAAATATTGAGGCCGATCCCATCCCAGTACAGACAGTGGATTTCACCTTGGGGGAAAAAGCGGTAGCGGCTAAAAAACTGAGAAGAGACAGATATAGGTCGGCTGACCAAAAGTTCATAGCGATTATCTTTATCCAGGTTGATAGGCAGAAGCCTTGCGGGAATGTAATAAAAATCGGGGTCAGTGTCTTTGCTCTTACCCAGGCCGGGCATGGTTTCGTCCTGAACCAGCCCCAGAGAGGAAGCCGCATACACTTCATCGGTTGAAGCCTGCAGGGCCTTGGTTGACGAATAAACCCGCAGATGGTCCCCATCGTCAGCAACAATAATTTTATAGTCAGCACCTTGCGGGAGGTAAGTAAAATTAAAGACATTTGTTTTTTCCGGTACAGGGATGTGTCGCCCTAATTGATACTCTCCTCCCATTTTTACTACTTCATAAACACTGTCAGGCATAAAAAGACGTCCTCTGCCTAGTCTCTGTCCGATCAAGGTTGGCATATATTCAGGTGGAGTACGGACAACATTGAGGAAATAAGGTATCTTCTCTGCTTTTACAGAGAATTTTTTGTCTCCAAAGTTGAGGATAAAGGAACGCACAAATTCATCCTGAATGGCCGAAACTATGATTTCCTGGTAGCCATCGCGGTTTAGATCCATGAGGTTGATGTTTAAACATTGATAACTGACAGGAGTCTTATACTCGGCAAGAGGGAGAAGACGGTTGTTGACCAGAGCATAGGCGTAAACCGTGCGGTCATCCAGGACAAAAATTTCATTCTTGCCGTCATTGTCAGCATCGCCCACGACCATGCCAATAGCAGAAAATTGCAAGGCTTGGCTACGCCAGCGACCAGGTGTATTGGGTGAGCCTCCATACCGGAATTGAGGATTTAGATAAAATTCCTGGCTAGGGGCATCCTCATTAAAAATAAGTTCCGGGTTCATGCGGTTGATAATATTGTTTTTGGCAACACTTTCCTGTTTTTTTTCAGACCGTTTAAAAATTTGCCCGTTTATTTCCCGGGCAATCTTTTCTAGGGAAGGAATAAGCTCATCCAAGGTAGTTTGCACATTATAAGGATTAAGGTTTCCTTGCCGGTCTATGACCTGGACATCCAGGCTGCATTGTTTGCCCATGATGGTAATGGAGCCAAAAATCAGATAGTCTGAACCAATCTTTTGCAAAGCATCCCTAGCCTGTTCTTTGGACTGTGGGGAAACAAGTCCAGCTCTTTTAATCCTTGACTGGTCAACAGGAATAAAGTGCTCAGGCCAGGTAAGTCTTGTAGTTAGCATAGACTGAGTTCCCATGGACAAATACTGGTATTCCTGAGGACCAAAAATCTTAAACGGCAATACTGCAAAGCTTTTTTGCTCCCCGGCAAAAGCGCAAAAAGTCATGACCAATAGAGCCAGAAGAGTTAAAACAACGCGTTTAAGCATAAGGACTTTCCTCCTTTTTGAGTCTCGAGTAAGCTTAAGTATTTAGAGTGCCTAATGGTTAGAGTTCGTAAAATGCTTATAGCCTCGTTGCCGATGGATCTATTTCTTATTTTTTGACATACTTAAGGTTCAAGACTAGAGTCTTTTATGTCAGTTCGTCAAAGGCTATCTAGCAGTTTCTTTTTTGCTAGGCAAATACAATTCACTTTAGTGCCTGTGGCCGAACTCCATTTTAACTGCTGATTGAAAGTCTTGGTTTCTGAAATGCATTACAAACGGCTTGGGTAACCCATCTTGACGAAGCTTGCGTAAAAAACAGAGCATCGGGATGAATGGGCTAAATATTTTGGATGTTGACCATAACTATCGATAATAAAAAGAATATTTGTTTCACCAAAGTATCCCATTATGCTCTGTCCGCAAGCAAGTGCTAGATGGGTCCAAGTCTTTGTACCAGCATGAAAGAAACCAAGACTGAAATAAACTATGGAAATCAAGTTGATAAAAGGTTCGGCCACAGGCTCTTTAAACACTTCTTCTAAATTTAAGACACCTTATAAGTTCACCTCACAATGGATAGACGCTATTTTCGTTTAGTATGCTCAAAACAGGATGTGCCCCTGGTAGAAGAGCTCCTCTTAGCAGAAGGTTTTGAATTTGAACCCGTGGAATTCTTCCCTCTGGCTCGTAAATTGGTCAGGGCCCCGTTTAGTCTGGGGAACTCGATAGCTGCTTTTTTTGGACTTATTTATATCCAGGATAAATCCTCGATGCTCCCTCCTCTGTGCTTGAATCCCCCAAAACAAAGTGTGGTTTTGGATTTGTGCGCCAGCCCGGGAAGTAAAACCGGCATGTTGGCCCAACTAGTTGGAGAAGAAGGTTTGGTAATAGCTAATGAACCCAATGGGTCAAGGCTGGCCACCTTACGCCAGAATCTATTGCAGACGAATCTCTTGAATGTAGTCACCACCAGGTATCAGGGCCAGGAATTCCCTTTAAATATTTGCGCCTTTGACTATATTCTTTTGGATGTACCTTGCAGTGGCTGGGGCACCGTGGAAAAACACCCTAGTGTAATCAAAATCTGGACAGAAGACAAAATAGGCCCACTTATAAATTTGCAAAAAAAACTTTTAGCTCAGGCGGCCAGCCTCCTGTTACCAGGAGGAAAGTTAGTATATTCCACTTGCACAACCAACGTTTTAGAAAATGAGGCCCAGATTGAATGGGCAGTAAAAAATTTGGACCTTGAAATCGTACTGCTTCCAAAAGTTAAAGGGTTTGGCTATGAGGAGGAACAAAATGGATTTGCCGCACAAGATACTTTACGCATAGACGGACAGAAATCTGACAGCCAGAGTTTTTTTATCGCCTGCTTGCAAAAAAAAGGGGAAAAACAAAATATAGACAGTATTCCCAAGAAGGTTGCCTGGCAAAGGGCCAGTGAGAAAGAATTTTCAACCTACACTTGGCTGGACAGACCTAAGTTCGGCTCTTTTTATAACTTCGAGCAAAAGGTCTTTTTTTTGCCAGACAAGGCAGTTAGCCTGCTAGGCGACAAAATAAAATGGCAGGGGACTTATGTCGGTAAAAACAAAAAGGATAAAATAATTATACATCCCCGCCTGCGCAGGCTAGCCCCTAGTTATGAAAAAAATAGGGGGTTGAATATAAGTGAGATAAAAACCATAAAAGACCTAATTTCCGGACAGAGTTTGATTTGTCCAGGACAAAATAGAATGGCTTTGCCCTTTTATTGGAAAAAAATGCCCCTGGGATGGCTTAAACTAAAAAAAGAACGTTGTTTCTGGTCGGAGAGATGATTAGCAGACTATAATGTTCGATAGGTGTGGTAATGAAAACGAATGGATGAACAATTTTTCAAACTTCCGTTCTTCTCAACTTAACGAGTTCTCATCTTCTTTATTTGGAGGCATTAATGGAAGGATGTAAAAGGAGAGTAAGGCGACTTTTTTCTGACCAGTCAGGTAAAACTATTCTTTTACCTTTAGATCACGGGGTAACAGAGGGCCTGATCCCAGGACTGGAGGACATGAAAACCCTACTCAAAGAGCTGACTCCCGAACTTGTGCAGGGAGTAATTTTACATAAAGGTTTTGCAAGAGAGTTTGGGCATTTTGTAGATACGCGGCAAAATTTGATTGTTCATCTCTCAGCCGGGACCAAACATGGTCTGCCACCATACAACAAAAGTTTAGTCTGTTCTATCCAGGAAGCATTGCGTATCGGAGCAGATGCCGTGTCTGTACATATCAATATTGGCAATGACCTGGAAGACAGGATGCTTTCCGATCTGGGAATGGTAGTAGATGAGGCCCATCAACTGGGCATTCCGGTCCTGGCCACGGTCTTTGCTCGGGGCGGACAGATAGTTAATGAACTCGACCCAGCATTGGTAGCCCATTGTATTCGGCTTGGCGCAGAGTTAGGTGCGGATTTGGTTAAGGTCCCATTTCCTGGCGCCAAAGACAATTTTACCAAAGCGATTGCGGCCTGTCCCGTGCCAGTGCTTATTGCCGGAGGTCCGCGCCAGCCCAAAATTGAGGCCTTTGTAGACATGATCAAACAAGCAATGGACATCGGGGTCAAAGGTGTAAGTATTGGCCGAAACATTTTCCAGCACCCAGAACCTATTAAGGCATTGGAGATAATCGCCGATGTAGTCTCGCGCTACGGGCGGGATTGAGTTCACTATTGAATTTGTTGGGATAGCTGATGGTAGAGCTATACTTCGACCACCAGCTATTATTTATCACCCATATACCATTAATTAAAATTGGATTGGAAGATTTGCCCATGCAAGACTTTTTTCAAGTAATTTCAGTTAAAGAGTTCATAAGTAAGCTAAAGGATTTTTCTCCTGTCGGCACAGTAGAGCTTCCTCTAACTCAAGCCTTTGGCCGGGTTTTGGCCCAAGATATTGTGGCCAGTGAAGATCTACCTCTGGTTCACCGTTCCTGTATGGATGGCTATGCCCTAATGGCTAAAGACAGCTTTGGGGCTAGCGAGTCAAATCCCGCTTATCTTGAAGTAGTTGGCGAAGTGCATATTGAAAAGATTCCCGACTTTACATTGGGACCGGGGCAATGTGCGCGTATTGTCACGGGAGGAACATTGCCCGACGGGGCCGATAGCGTGGTTATGATTGAGCATACCCAAGACTTGGGCGCCGGGACCATAGAAATACGCAAGCCTGTTGCCCCGCATGAAAATGTTATGCTTAAAGGCGAAGACTTTCATGTCCATGACCTGGCCTTAAGCAGCGGAACATCTATCGATTTCAAGCAGGTTGGTATCCTGGCCGCACTAGGCGTAGCCAATGTCCAGGTATATCAAAGGGTCAAGGTGGGAATAATTTCCACAGGAGATGAGCTTGTGCCTGTCCACAAGGTGCCAGAACCAGGTCAGGTCCGTGATGTGAATAGTTATACTCTTGCCCAGCTAGTGGATAACGCTGGCGGCAAATTTAAACTTTATGGAATTGTCCAGGATGAGTTGGAGGATATTACAGCAGCATTAGAAACCGCCATACAGGAAAATGACGTGGTTCTTATCTCAGGTGGAAGTTCCATTGGTACCAGGGATCTAACGGTTCAGGCCCTGGAGAGTATTCAGGGCGTCGAAATTTTAGCCCATGGAGTAGCTATAAGTCCTGGGAAGCCAACAATTCTAGCCCGCAAAGGAAACAAAGCCATCTGGGGGTTGCCCGGCCAAGTGGCTTCAGCGCAAGTAGTTATGCTGGTCCTGACTTTACCATTTATGAGATATCTAGCTGGGCAAAAAAATGCCTTTGCCGTAGAAGATAGGGTTTATGTTCAGGCTGAGCTTGCAAGGAATATCGCCTCAAAATATGGCCGGGAAGATTATGTTCGAGTGAAGCTGGATGACACAGGAGGAAAATTAAAGGCCATTCCTATTTTAGGAAAATCCGGGCTCTTGAAAACCATTGTCCAAGCTGATGGTTTGTTAAAAATACCCGATAACTTAGAAGGGTTGGAAAAGGGTACAGAAGTTCAAGTGTGGAAGATATAAAAGTCTGTGGACAAACCCTATTTTGACTACCAGATTAGAAATCCTGGTTTCTTGAAAGCATTGCAAAGGGCTGGGTAAGCCATCTTGGAGAAGCTTGCGGATAAGCAGAGCATCGGGGTGACAAAGCTAACTATCTGGGACTATTTGCCATAACTATCGACAATAAAAAGAATATTCGTTTATCCTAAATACCCCATTATGCTCTGCCCGCAAGCAAGCTATAGATGGGTCCAGGCGTTTGCACCAGCTTGAAAGAAATCAGGATTGAAAAAAATATGAAAATTTGTCCTCTGAGTAAGGTTTGGTCACAGACTTATAAGAGGTAAAAAGGCTAAAAGGTCAAAAGAAAAATTAGCCTTTTAGCCTTATTTAATTAGCAGGTTCGGATCCGAAAATCATCAGCGGGGTCTGAATGGTAGCCGTTTTGATCAGGTCTAGACGCATACCAATAAATGAACCGACAAAAGGTGGCCATAAGATTTTATGTAAATATTTAAGCCCTGCGCAGTCACGCCAGAACAAGGGAGAACCGGGCAAAACCGAACGGGAACAAGTTTTCTGGGGGCCCAGGGTTTTATAAATAATTTTACGCATCTCCAGCCATGAATACCAGCGGGCCTGTCTGAGTAAGCTTTTCCGCGCTCCAGGATAGTTTAAACCGTGAGTCAAATAGTAGAGGGAGTACTTATTTAAAAACCCAATAACCATTCCTTTGCGGGCTACCCTGGCTGCTTCTTTAATCACGGTTTCAGGGTGCTCACAAAACTCCAGGACAGTGATGATGGCCACAAAGTCAAATTCATTGTCTTCAAAAGGAAGGTCTTCCGCCCGCCCCAGATGTAATTCTACCCTATGCCCCAGTCTTTTTCTTGCCCTGGCCAGCATTGCCTTGGAACTGTCAATTCCGGAGACATCAAAACCTGCTTCCCAGAAAAATTCCAAAAAAATACCCGTTCCGCAGCCAAGCTCCAATAACTTTTGTCTACGTCTGGGCCAGGTAGAAACCAGTCGTTGAATAAGCCTCTTTTCTTGCTCCAGGACAAATTGGCCTGATCTGGTCTCGGCCCAGGAATCATATTTTTTGGCAATCTCTTCTGACCAAGGCATGTTAGTCCTTGAACATGGCGCCAGAGGAGGCTGAACTGGCCAGCTTACTATAACGACGCAAAAAGCGTGAACTGATTGGCTTTTCTTTTTTTGTCATTTTTTTCAATCTGGACTCCAGTTCATCCTCACTGATCAGAATATCCAGAATTCTGTTAGGGATATCAATGCGGATTTTGTCCCCATCTTCAACCACGGCAATAGGACCACCTTCTGCTGCTTCTGGCGAGACATGGCCTATGGCAGCCCCCCTTGTTCCTCCGCTAAAACGACCATCGGTGATCAAAGCTACATCTTTATCCAATCCCATGCCGGCAATAGCCGATGTAGGGGTAAGCATTTCTCTCATTCCCGGCCCGCCTTTTGGGCCTTCATTGCGAATGATCACAATATCCCCTTTGCTAATCTCTCCGCCCAGGATAGCAGACACGGCATCTTCTTCAGCCTCAAAAACCCTGGCTGTGCCTGTACGCTCCATCATTTCTGTAGCCACTGCTGATTGCTTAACCACTGCACCCTGTGGAGCCAGACTGCCCTTTAAAATGGCAATGCCTCCTTCCGGACTGTAGGGATCATCAATCGGGCGGATGACATTATAGTCAAGTACTTTTGGTTTCAGCTGGTTAAGATTTTCACCTAACGTCTGACCAGTCACTGTTAACACATCCAGGTTGACTAAATCTTTTTTGGAGAGTTCTGAGATGACCGCTAAAATTCCTCCAGCTCGGTTAAGGTCTTCCAGGTGATCCTGACCAGCAGGTGATAAACGGCACAAATTTGGAGTTGTCTTACTCAACCTATCAAAGATATCCAGATCTACATTCAAGCCTGCTTCGGCAAATATGGCTGGCAAATGAAGGACTGTATTTGTTGAACAGCCCAGGGCCATGTCCACCCTTACAGCATTGGCTATGCTTTTTTTAGTTACAATCTTGCGGGGGGTAATATTTTTGTCCAAAAGTTTTATTATCTGCATGCCTGCCTGTTTGGCCAGATGGATACGGTTACTAGAAACTGCCGGAATGGTTCCATTTCCTGGCAAAGCCAAGCCAATGGCCTCAGCAAGACAGTTCATGGAATTTGCAGTAAACATGCCAGAACAGGAACCACAGCCTGGACATGCCTTTAATTCCAATTCTGCCAGGGTATCTTCGTCCATTTGGCCACTCTTGACCTTCCCCACGCCTTCAAAAACAGAAATCAGGTCAACTGGTTGACCTTGAAATTCTCCCGCAAGCATAGGCCCACCACTGACGAGAATAGCGGGAATGTCCAGCCTCAGCATAGCCATAAGCATTCCTGGCACCACCTTATCACAATTGGGGATCAGGACTAAGGCATCAAATGGATGGGCAGTAGCCATAATCTCTATGGAATCAGCAATTAGTTCCCGACTGGGTAAACTAAAACGCATGCCTTCATGGTTCATGGCCAGGCCGTCACAAACACCAATGGTCGGAAATTCAATGGGTGTACCACCGGCCATACGTACTCCAGCCTTAACCGCCCTGGCTATCTGGTCCAAATGTAAATGACCGGGAACGATCTCGTTTGCTGAATTAACAATACCGATCAGGGGGCGATTCATTTCCTCTCTGGTCAAGCCAAGGGCATGAAGTAAACTACGATGCGGGGCCTTTTCCAGTCCTTTGGTCATTTTATGACTTCGCATAATTACCTCTCAACAATAAAAGTTAGAAATTTACAGTTCGAGAACGGGATGCACTCTATGATATAAAGCCAATTGAGCCTTAAATCATTATCTCAAACAAAAATATACTTTTTTTCTTTTGAAGACAAATTTTTAACTGGCAAAAAAAAAGGCACCCGAAGGTGCCAACTGTGAGCTCTCAAAATTTTTAATTTCAAATCTCAGATTGTCTTTAATCTTTTATCTTCCAAACTAAGCAAGGGCTGGTTCTGGCTGAGGTATAAGAATTTGCTCGGACTGTTTGGACTGTTCTTGCGTTTTAAGCTCGATCAACTTGAGAAAGTCATCCTGGTGTTTGTGCACAAAACGAAGAAAAGCATTGTTGAAAGCATGTCCCGAACAATGCACTTCAAAATCTCCCCATAAAGGCAACCCCATAACAGCCATATCACCAATGAAATCCAGAACCTTGTGGCGAACCAGCTCATCCTCAAAACGTAAGCCCTCAGGGTTGATAACGCCATAGTCGTCCAGGACCACTGCATTGTCCAGAGAACCACCCAAAGCCAACCCCAACTGCTGTAATTTCTCAACATCTTTAAGAAAGCCAAAGGTCCTGGCTTTGGCTACCACTCTTATAAAATTTTCCGGGCTGTGTTTAAACTCGAACACCTGTCGCCCAATCATGGGGTGATCAAAAACTATGATGTATTTTACTTTAAAACCCTGGTATGGTTGGACTTTGATCCACTTATCGCCATCTTTAAAGTTGACCGCCCGAGTAAAAGCAAGAACTTTTTTGGGCTTACCTTGCTTTCTAATTCCGGCTGAGCGGAGCAAGAAGACAAAAGTTGTCGCGCTCCCATCCATGATAGGCAACTCTTCTCCGCTAACCTCAACATATAAATTATCTAAGCCAAGCCCATATACGGCCCCTAAGAGATGTTCCACTGTGGCGATAGGCACACCATTATGCCCTATGGTCGTGGCCAGGCCAGTAGAGATAACTTTGTCCGGTGACAAAGAAATAACCGTTTTCCCTTGCTCTCCCTTGTGCACAAAAATGATGCCTGTATCTTCGGGAGCTGGTCTCAAAGTCAGAGTGACCTTTTTCCCACTATGCAGCCCAATCCCTGAACAAGATATATCTCTTTTGATTGTCTTTTGTCTCATTATCAGCCTCCGTTTTTCTCACAAGCAACAATAGTGCCAGAGGCAACTCACTGATTTTATTAAACTTTCATCAAGCGGTAATCATTATTTTTGTTGTTTTTTTTTCTATTGTTGTTTTTAAACAACAATAGATGGGTCTATTGAGCAAAAGGTTAGTTTCTTTTCCTTTTGACCTTTTAAGCACTTTGCCACCTAACCTTCTTTGTTATCGCAAAAACTTAAACCCGGGCTACCAATACCCGGTCATGCCCAGCCAGATCCTTTACAATCTGAACATCAGACCATGATGAAAAAATCTTCCGGATTTCTTTACTCTGTCTATAGCCCATTTCAGCAATAAGAATACCCTTTGCTTTTAAACACTGCTTGGACTGCCTTTCAATGGCTGCATAAAATTCAATACCTGTGGGACCACCCAGCAGAGCTTGTTGCGGCTCGAACTTAGCTACTTCATGACTTAAATTGGAAAATTCTTGTTCAGAAATATAGGGAGGGTTGGTGACCATAAGATCTAGAGAACACGGCTTGAGAATTGTTCCAAGGTCTGCACAAATAAATGCTAGCCTATTTTGAACCTTATGTTGGGAGGCATTTAACATTGCGATTCTCAATGCCTGAGTACTGATATCAATAGCCAGTCCTAAGCTTAAAGGATATAGATAGGCTATGGTGATGGCCAGGCATCCGCTTCCGGTGCCCAGGTCTGCAAAAATTATTTTCTTCTCTTTGGGAAAAAAATCGCAGACCAGGTCAATAATAGTTTCTGTCTCTGGTCTTGGGATAAGTACGTGGGGATTTACTTTAAAATTAAGGCTATAAAATTCTTTTTGACCCAAGATATAAGCCACAGGCTCCCCTTGGGCCCGGCGATCTATTAACTCAAAAAAAAGTTTGTACTCGTCTGGATTTAAGAGGCGGTCAGGGCGGGTATAAAGGTCAGTGCGACTGCACCCTAAAACATGAGCCAGCAGGAGTTGGGCTGATAGCCTAGGGGAGTCAATGTTTTTGATACTTAAATAAGACTGAGCCTGGGCCAGAACTTCGGATATGGAGCGCACAAGTTAAACGGTCACACCTTCTTTGATGGCTTCAGCCTGAAAATGTTGAATTAGAGGGTCGATAATATCATCCAGTTTACCCTCTAAAATGGCATCAAGGTTATAAAGGGTCAGGTTGATACGGTGATCCGTAACCCTCCCCTGGGGAAAATTGTAAGTACGTATTCTTTCTGATCTATCACCGGTTCCTACCTGGGCCTTGCGACTGGCATCCAATTCCCTCTTTTGTTCCTCTTCCATTATTTTCAAAAGTCTTGAGCGGAGGACCTTCATGGCTTTGGCCTTATTTTTATGCTGGGATTTCTCATCCTGACATGAGACTACAATTCCTGTAGGAATATGTGTAATACGGACAGCTGAATCTGTTGTATTTACACTCTGCCCTCCTGGCCCAGAAGCTCTGAACACATCTATGCGCAGATCAGAAGGTTCAATTTTTACATCTACTTCCTCAGCCTCAGGCAGTATTGCCACGGTTACAGCTGAGGTATGAATACGACCCTGTGATTCAGTAACCGGAACACGCTGTACCCGATGTACGCCAGATTCATATTTCAACCGACTATAAACTTGCTGACCAGATATGGAAGCGATTATCTCCTTGAAACCACCTGTCCCGGTTTCATTGGCATCCATTATTTCTACTTTCCATCTTTTGGATTCAGCGTATCTACTGTACATGCGGAAAAGGTCCGCCACAAACAAGGCAGCTTCTTCGCCTCCCGTACCAGCCCTGATTTCCAATATAATATTTTTTTCATCCAGAGGGTCTTTGGGAATAAGTAAAATTTTTAAACGTTCTTCTAGCTCTCTCTTTTTTTCTTTAAGTCCATCGAGCTCGGCTGCTGCCAGGTCTCTGATCTCAGGATCGTTGTCTTTTAAAAGCTCTTTATTCTCCTCTATTTCAGACAGAACTTTTTTGTATTGACGAAATGTTGTGACTATTTCGGTTAACTCAGAATGAGCTTTTGAAATTTTTTTATACTTTTCATGATCATTAAAAATGTCTGGCGAGCTAAGCTGTTGCTCCAGTTCGATAAATTTTTGTTCGATACTTTCTAATTTTGCGAGCATAAGTCATCCTTACCTAAAGCAGCACGAAGAGCCGCTATGGCTACTTCTAATTGATCCTCGCTTGGCTCTTTTGTAGTCAGAAGTTGCAAAAATAGCCCGGGCAGACAAAATAGTTTACACCACATCTCATGATTTTTTTTACCGGCAATTTTGATAATTTCGTAGGCTATACCACTTATAGGTATCATGAGTAGAAATTTTACAAACAAAATTAATATGTGTTTAAAAACAGTGGAGCCCGGAGTATAAAAATTTAAAAATAAAGGTACAATAAATGTAAAGATTATAATGCTTATTGAGAGGACAAAAAGCAGAAAAGCTGTCCCGCATCTGGGGTGAAGGCGGCTAAAGTGTTTTATCTCAGCAGGTATTAATTTTGCTCCCTGTTCATAGGCATGAATCACTTTGTGCTCTGCCCCATGATATTGAAACACACGTTTAATATCGGGCAAAAAAGATATCAAAATGATGTACGCCAAAAAAAGAACAAATTTAAAAAGACCATCCCATAGGTGAAAGGAGAGGCTATTAACATCACCACCCAAATGCAAGGCCTTCATTCCAAGGGAGAGCAGATGAGGCAGAATAACAAAAATACCCAGAGCCAGGACAACTGACAAGCTGACGGTCAAAAAAAGTGCCCAGGGCTTTATCTCTCCGCCTTCTTCCTCATATACTTTTTGTGCTGAGAAGTTTAAGGCGTTTATTCCATTGACCAATGTCTCTAAAAGAACAAAAAATCCACGTACAAATGGTTTTTTTTGCCATTTAAAGCGACTGAAACCAAGCCACGGTCTACACTCAACACAAATCTTCCCACTTGGCTCACGCACAGCAATAGACAGCCTGTCTTGAGAGCGCATCATCACGCCCTCCATGACTGCCTGCCCGCCTATGGATAATTTGGACATAAAAAATATTATTCAGACTCTTTTTCTTGGGCAAACTTTGCGTATTTCTTTTTGAAACGATCAATACGCCCGGCAGAGTCGACAAATCTCTGTTGGCCAGTAAAAAAGGGATGGCAATTGGAGCAGATTTCAACATGTATTTCTTTACCAGCACTAGACTTGGACTCAAATTGGTAACCGCAAGAACATTTAACTAAAGTGTCATAGACTTTGGGATGAATATCTTTTTTCATACTTACCTCCTTAAATCTCAAAAGACCGACATTTATAGCCCAGAGGCTTAATTTTGACAAGAGAAAAAAAAAGGAAAAAAAATTTGGGATAATTCTCTAAAATAAAAAAACTTTTTAAGGGCAAAATGTATTTATTTGAATTTTCCCTTGCTTTGATTGAGAGAAATTTGGAAGGCAACAGAAAAAAGATGGTGGATAAAGTCTACATATTCAACTGCGACATTTTCAGGAGCACTTATCCTCGCAGGAGCAAAATTTACTATACCTTTGACACCAGCTTCAATAAGATAATTGGCTGCTCTTTGAGCCCGTTCCTGAGGAGTGGTAATAATGCCGATTTCTATATTTAATTCTTTAACCTTTTCTGGAAGTTTGCTGGAACAGATTACTTCCAAGCCGGCCACTTCTTCGCCAATTTTAAAAGGGTCGCAATCAAAGGCTCCAACAATGACAAACCCTCTTTTACGTAAAACATTATGGCGTAAAAGGGCTCTCCCGAGATTTCCTACCCCGACCAGGGCTACATTCCAAATCCGGTCCAGACCTAAACTCTGCTTGATGGCTTCTTTGAGTTCATGAACATAGTAGCCAACACCCCGGACACCAAATTCTCCAAAATAGGCCAAATCTTTACGGATTTGTGATGGATTTACCCCGCATGATCTAGCCAGTTTCTCAGATGAGACGACCTTTTCACCCTGCTGCTCCAGTACTTCAAGTTCTTGGACATAAAGAGCAAGCCTTGTAATGGTCGCCCGAGGTATTTTTTCTTTTTTTATCTGCATAGTGAGTGAAATTTAAACCTTTTTTTACAGAAAAAAACGGGGGGAGACCCCTGCCTCCCCCCGTTTTTTACTTACCTTGATTATCCAAGGAATGGGTTAGCAAAGAGAAGAATCAGGTTAACAACCAAGGCATAAATAGCCAGAGACTCAATCATGGCCAGACCGATGAGCATGGTAACAGTAATTTTACCACTGGCTTCAGGATTGCGGGCTGTACCTTCACAAGCAGCCTTCAGACCAAGACCCTGGCCAATACCACAACCAGCAGCAGCCAAAGCCATGCCCAAAGCTGTAGCAATAGAGGTCAAAGAGATTACCTCAGGGGCAGCTTCGCTAGCGAAAGCTACACTGGCCAATGCGATGAAAGCAACAGTGTTTAGGATAGTAAAAAGAGCCTTACGCATGATACAAAATCCTCCTATTATATAGTTTTTCGGTCAAAAGACCATTTCCCCCGACATAATGACGTTGGTGAATAGTTTATTCGGTTAATTCGGTTTATTGGTCAACTCGCTTAGACGGGAAGGATCGTCTTTCAATTAAACCATAAACCATTCAACTACTCACCAATTCAAAAATTAATGTGCTTCTTCAAAAGCTCCCTTGAGATAGAGCATAGAAAGCATGAAGAACACGAAAGCCTGAATAAAATCAGCTAACATGAACAAGAAATACATGGGCAAGGTTGATACAATTGGAGCCAGGATAAAAAGCAGGGCCAGAACTATATCTTCACCCATGATGTTTCCAAAAAGCCGCAATGTAAGAGACAGTGGACGGGCCAAATGACTTACAATTTCTATGGGGAACATGATTGGAGCCAACCACCAGTATGGACCCATAAAGTGCTTGATGTACTTTATTCCGTGTAGCTTGAAGCCCCAATAGTTGTAGTACAAAAAGACAAACAGAGCCATTGAGGCATTCGTATTGATGTTGGCTGTAGGTGCATCACCGCCAGGAATTAATCCGCCAACATTACAGCAAAAGATATATATAAAAAGTGTGCACAGGACAGGAAAAACCTTTCGTCCCTCTTCCCCCATGTTAGTGACAACAAAATCTTCTAACGACCCAATAATAAACTCAAAAAAGTTTTGCACCCCTTTAGGGACCAGAGAAATCTTCTTGGTTGCCATCCAGCCAAAAAAGATAAGCACGGCCATTATTGCCCATGAATAAAGTACATTGTTCGGGATAAGACTATTACCGTGGGCATCGACCAACCCCAGGAATTTTACCGCCTCTTCCAACAAAAATACCGGATGTAATCCACCTGCCATTGATTATGCCTCCTTAAATTTTTGACCAACTAAAGTTGCGCCAAAGATTAAAATATTGACTATTACTACACTTAGCCCAGAAAGCAGGGCTACAATATTCGCTTTAAAAAAGACAATGACTGTATACAATAGAACTCCAGTAAACAAAAGGCGGAAATAAAAACTGACCAACAGAGAGACAACGGCCCCACGTCTAACAAAGATCAATTGTTGAACAATCTTTGCCAGGGCGTAGAAGTTGATCCCTCCCAGCAGGGCACCAACGATAAACTCAAAGGCCCAGCTGGTCAGACCAAATATAAGGGCAATTACAATACCCGTCCATGTCAGATAAATTTGATTGCGCAAGAGAGTGCGTATTTCAGGAATCTCCACCCCTCGTTTATAAAAGAAGCCCTCAATTTTTCTATTTGCCCGGGCGAGCATCTTTCTTCTCCGCATCCTGGATTTTTTTTACTTCTTGATACATATTTTTAAATCCAGCAGCTATGCCAAAGACCAGGAAAGCGATTAGGAACCATGGCTTGGTGCCCAACCATTTATCCAGGTAGAAACCTATGAGCAACCCCACAAAAGTGCAGGTTACCAAGTGAATCCCGATCAGACTTGCCTTGCTTAAAGTCTGCCACAAGGCCTTGTCTTTCAATTTAAAGAACATTTAAATAAGCTCCTTCGAGCTAAAGTTAGTTCGTTCATTCATTCACAATGTGTTCAGCGCTTAACACAGAAATTTTATCCAAGTCAATGAGTGTTTTGGCTTTTCCCGAATTTTTTTAAAGTTTATACTTGGTATCTTCACCACTCGATTAACTTAAAAAATGCGGACTTGCGTCTAAAAAAAGTTATGCTTAAAGAACTAAGTCTTCGAGTGCAAGGGACCAAATCAACGAGAAAAAATCCCGGACTCACGAACTAAGGTTCCTAAAATTTGAGGAGAAAAATGATCATTAAGAACACATTAGGGCCCACATCCTTACGTGTGAAGTTAAACCCCAAGAAAATTAACTTTGCAGAGAGCACAAAGCCCTCTTACCCATCAAGCGTTGTCTATCAGCAAAGGGCATTGGAAGCCTTAGAGCTTGCACTATATATTCAAAAAAAAGGTTACAACGTTTATCTCTCAGGTGAACCAGGACTGGGGCGGACTTATTTTGTATCCAGTTTTTTAAAACCTAGAGCTTTGCAAGGAGAAACCCCAGTTGATTGGATTTACGTGTATAACTTTGATGATCCGGACAGGCCCCTAGCCATAAGTCTTCCTCCCGGCCAGGGCAAGGAACTCAAACGTGATTTAGCAAAGGCGATCAAAAAAATTCGCCAAGCCATACCTGTTGCCTTTGAACAGGACAACTACGTGCAGCGTCATGATCGCCTGATCAAGGAATTTAATGCTGCCCGGGATAACTTGCTAGACCGCATGGAAGAGCATGCCAATTTGAGTGGCTTCAGTTTAAATATGGAAGATGGTGCTCTGACCCTTTATCCGCTTATGGAAGGTAAAGTTTTAACCCCTGATGAATTCGAGCGCCTCGACCCGGACGTTAAGAAAAAACTAAAAACCCAAAGTAATAAAATTATGGAGGCACTCCTTGCGCTCTCTAGGCAGATTACCAAAGAAGAACAGGACCTGCGCGAAAGTGAGAAAAAGCTAGACCAAGAAATTGCAGGAGAAAAGATTGATCTTATTTTAAAAAAAATTAGAAAAAAATACGCTGGTATTCCAAGGCTTAAAAAATATTTTGATTCTCTAAAAAAAGACATCCTGGACAATCTGGATCAGTTCCGGCCCAAGACGCAGTCTCAAGAACACGCCCAGGAAATTTTAGGCGGCGGAGAAGATTTTTTTCATCGCTATGAGGTCAATTTATTTGTAGATAATTCAAGTCAGAAAGGTGCCCCTATTATTATTGAAGACAACCCCTCTTATTTTAATCTACTAGGTTGTATAGAAAGAGAAACAGAACTAGGTACCTATTATACGGATTTCACCCTGCTCAAGGCCGGAAGTATCCACCGGGCCAATGGCGGTTATTTAATCGTTCGGGCAGAAGATATTTTGTCACATCCATCGACATGGGAAGGACTGCTTCGCTGTTTACGGGCAGGAAAGTCCAGTGTGGATGAACCGGCTGAACACTACGATCTAATCCGGACCAAGACCATCGAACCAGAGGCTATCCCCTTAAAACTAAAAGTAATCATCATTGGCTCGGACGAACTGTATGATCTTCTATTAGAAAATGATGAACGCTTTCGAAAATTATTTAAAATCAAAGCCCACCTGCAAGACAATGTAGTCAGGAACGATGAAAATATCCAGAAGTATGTACAAATACTGACACGCATGGCCCGTGAAAATCAGCTAAAGCCTTTTACGCGAGATGGGCTTGCTGTCTTGGTAGATTACTCCTCGCGCCTAGCCCAGGATCAGCAAAGGTTATCACTACATTTTTCGGAGATGCGGGAGGTAATGGTTGAAGCAGATGCCTACGCAGCTCTTAAAAACAAGAAAAAGGTAAATGCCAAGATGGTACGCAAGGCCTTAAAAGCCAGGGAACACAGGTTAAATCTTTATGAAGAAGAGTTTCTTTCTGATTATGACCGCGAGTTGATCAAAGTACAGACAAAAGGGTCTGCTGTCGGGCGGGCCAATGGACTGTCTGTGACTTCTATTGGCGACTTTGTCCTTGCCCTGCCTCACCAGATTTCCTGTACAGTTGGGGTCGGCCATGGAGGTATTATAGATTTGGAGCGGGAAGCGGAGTTGGGAGGTCCCATACACACCAAAGGGATGATGATCTTAAAAAGCTATTTGCAAAACCTGTTTGCCCAGGACAAACCTCTAGTCCTGGCTGGCAGTTTGTGTATCGAACAAAGCTATGCCCAGATAGATGGCGATTCCGCCTCAGGAGCCGAACTGGCAGCACTCTTATCTGCTCTGGCAAACATACCCATCAACCTTTCACTGGCCTTTACCGGGGCAATGAGCCAATCAGGGGCAATCATGGCCGTAGGAGAAGTGACCAGGAAGGTGGAAGGTTTCTTTGAGGTATGTAAACGCCGCGGGCTCACCGGAGAGCAGGGAGTTATCATCCCCAAAGATAACATTACTCATTTGATGCTCAAAGAAGAAGTAGTCCTTGCTGTAAAGGAAAAGAAATTCCATATTTATGCAGTAGAAAATATAGAGCAGGCTATGGAGATTCTGACCGGGGTTAAAGCTGGCCGACGTTTGAAAAAAGGGGGATTTACTAAAGGATCTATATACTGGGCCGTAGATAAAAGATTACGCGAGCTGGCTTATCTGGCAGAAAAAAAGGTAAGACGGAGGGCTGGTTAATTGGAACCAACTTCTCATCTTCCCAACTTCCCAACTTCTTCTCCCATAGCCAGGTGAATATTGGCTATAGCCTTAAGGTAATCGGCAAGGGCTTGGGTCAGGTTTGCCTCGCTCCTGGCCAGGTCGGCCTGGGCATCCAGGACATCCGTACCTGTCCCTACCTGTGCCTCATACCTGACCCTGGCCATACGATAACTCTCTCTGGCCTCTTCCAAGCCCTTCCTAGCCACAATGATCCTTTGGGCAGACTCTTTTATCTTTAAATAAGCAGCCTTGACCTCAAAAGAAGCCTGGTTTCGTAAATTTTTGGATTCGGCCTCTAGTTTGAAAATTGCGTGTCTTGCCTGCTTATAGGTATGATATGTTTTTCCCCATTCAAAAAACTTCCATTGTAAGTTGACGCCGGCCTTCCATTCGCTTGTACGCTGATATTTACTGCCAGAAACCGTGAAATCATCCCCATAACGATAATAATCTAAGTCCGCTCCAATCTGAGGGTAAAAGCCACTGGCTACAATCTTACTCTCTTTGCTTGCGATCAGAATGCTTTTCTCGGCAAGCTTCAAGTCAGGTCTATTTTTTCTGGCTTTTTCCAAGCACTCCTCAAGAGTAAAAGTAAAGGGCAAAAACTCAAGATTTCCACTATAACGGACATCTTCGTTTACATTTATATTAAGTAAAGAGTTGAGTTTCGCCCTCTGGGTAAGGACAGCATTCTGGGCTGCCAATAAATTTTGCTCTGCCTCAGCTACTTCTACCTGAGCCTGAAGCACGTCCAATTTGGGTTTCAGCCCAACATCATAAAAGGCCTGGCTGACTTTTAGGTGCGATCGCAACCGCTCTAAACCGGCACGTGCACTTTTAACATTTTCTTTGGCCTTTAACAGGTCAAAAAAAGTGTTTCGGATATCAAAGCTGAGCTGCAGCCTGGCCTGTTTGAGGTTCAATTGGGCCTGATCCCTGGCTAAAAGTGACTTCTCATAGTTACTTAGCAGATTAAACCCGGTAAACAGTGGCTGGTGAATATTCAAGTTTAATACCGCGTTCTGTCTGGGCCCATGATCCAACTGTGTGTAAGTATAGCTTCCACTTAAACTTGGTCCAAACGCGCCTTTGGCGGACTTGATACCTTGCTCAGCTCCAAGTAAAGTTTCCCTAATGGCCTGTAGGCTTGGATTATACTCGAGTCCCCTTTGGATTGCTGCATCCAGATCAAAAACCTTACCTGCCCACGCGACTGAAAAATAACAAGAAAAGAAATTAAAAAAATTAGAAATCAGGAAAATGAGTAAAACCAGGACTGCTTTCAAAAGATTGTTGTAGAAAATTCTCATTTAGAACTCCTTTCGGTTCCGGGCCAGGAAAATTCATGGCTCCTCAAAAGTATGAAAGTTTTGGCTATAGTTCAAGTTTCTGTTTCGTCATTTCTCTATAATTATTACTTCAGCTTCCGGAGTTGATTAACGAGCACGTTTGGCGACCGGGCTTGTTCAAGTCTTGCGGCTCTGTCAACTAAGAGAAAAATTATTGCATTGGGTTTAAAATCGGCTTATAGTTGTTTGTGAACAGAGTTTGGTAGTTAAAAATTTATTTAAAACAAGGGGGGCAATATGTTTTCGGGTGTTATTTTAGCTTTAGGCCTGGCAGTTGTAGGTATTATAATTACTATTTTCCATATAGAACACGGTCCTGAAAGTGAAGAAGGCTAATACTTCCGCCCTTAGCTCAGCTGGATAGAGCGCCGGACTTCGAATCCGTAGGTCGCACGTTCGAATCGTGCAGGGCGGGCCACATAAAAAATAAGGGTTTACGGCCAATCTCCGTAAACCCTTTTTGCTTTTTTGACCATTTTATCCAACTCCTGTCCAACAGTTAAGCGGTAACTCCGAGGAAAAAGAGTAATACTCTAGGGAGTTACGACCTTGCAATGCACTTTTAAGCACTCCATCAGTTCGTCCACATTATAGGAGCCTATGGCCAAACCCTATTTTAACCGCTGATTGAAAGTCCTGGTTACTGAAATGCATTACAAACGGCTTGGGTAACCCATCTTAGGGAAGCTTGCGGAAAAACAGAGCATCGGGGTGAATGGGCTAAATGTTTTACGGGATTGACCATAACTATCGACAATAAAAAGAGTTTTTGTTTACCTAAATATCCCATTATGCTCTGTCCGCAAGCAAGCCTTTTACCCAGTTGAATCCAGCGAAGCTGGGCTGGCTTTGCCAGTATTCAACAGGGGTAGATGGGTCCAAATCTTTGTACCAGCATGAATGAAACCAAGACTAGAATAAACCATGGAAGTTAAGTTGATAAAAAGATTCGGCTACAAGTTCTTTAGCAAAATTTTATCATAATTCAGAAATCAAACCTGTGCAGTGGTAATAACCCGGACTCTGGAGCCAATCAGGGAAAAATTATACTTCGGAATCCCATATCCACTATGCTCCACCTGCATTGACCAAGTTTCTAATGTCTCAAAAGTCATTTTCATATCACCCATCTCCACCCTACTCACCTTACTCTCCCCACTCACCTCACTCAACTACTCAACCAAAGTGCAGCCATCGGATGCACCCCCTTCCCTTGGTTTACTAAAAGTATAACATAGGTTATTCTTAAGTCCAAACTAATGGACCAGGAACATCTATATTATGTCTGATGAACTATTAACCATCAAAGAGATAGCCCATAGGCTAAATGTACCTGAGAGCAATATCCGCTACTATCGAGATAAATTCGAGCGGTTTTTGCCCTACATTGGTCAGGGCCGCAAACGACGTTATAAACCAGAGGCATTGGAAGTCTTTGCCTTAATTGTTAATGAATTTGCTCAAAATAAAAATAGCGAGGAAGTGGAAAAAATTTTGTCCCGCAAGTTCCCACAAAATCCCCAGTTAAGCAACGAACAGAAACAGAAAGAAGAATTTTCTCCATCTGTACTGGTTGATCAGCCCAATGATTTTTTTATGGAATTGGTCAGATCTCAATCCAAGGCGCTGGAAAAGATGGCCGACGCCATAAGTATGGAACAAAAGTTGCGCGCGGACATTGCGGTTCTGGACCGGGGATACCGAAAAATGAAAAGAGCTTTGTGGCTCATTTGGCGGGAGCAGAAGAAACAAAACGCAAACCCGGATAGACCATACAACGATATTTTAAAAAGGGTTGAAGAATTGGAAGCGAGCCTGCAGACAGTTCTAGATCAGCAACAAAAATTGGAAGAACAACTAGTCCGGGAACTCAAAATTTTAAAAGAAAAAATGAGCAAATGCCAGTTTTGGACTAAACGAATTATGCTCCAATTCTCACCGAAAAGTTTAAAAGAAATGGAGGAGGAAGATGATTATTAGGGACATAACAAATACATGGACAGAAATACGAAATCCCATATCCCCTCTGCTCCATCTGCATTGGCCAAGCTTCTAAAATCTCAAAAGTCATTTTCATATCATCCATCTCCACCTTACTCACCTACTCAGCCCAAGTGCAGCTATCGGGATGCACCCTAGGGACAACAATATCATATGGTTCCAAGTTAAGCCAGGACTGCGATTTTCTCTTTACAAACCCGCCAAACACATCCGGACAAATATAGTCCTCATACATTTCGTATAAAATCAACTAGATGCACATGGCCATTAAAGTAGGCCTGAAAATCTTTAAGCTCAACTTGACACATAGCCCTTGCAAGTTTAAAAATCCATTTTAAAGTAAGTAATAGATATTATTTATTTTTTGGCGCAAAATTTGCTTTATAGTTTTTGGTGAGCCTTTGAACCATCCTAACCTGAATATCTCAGTGAAACGCCTGGGTTATATCCTCACATCCGTTACTCCCGCTTTTGAAAAAGGTCCGGGGAAGAAAGGCGAACCGTGGTTAACGTGGCCTCAAACCAAAAAATTCTAGCTTATTATTAACTCTCACGATAATCATCAAACAAGTTTAAGTTTAACCTAAACACTCATAACAAGAGATTTTGTCATCCCCCCGGCTTAAAAAAGTAAGATGGGTATTTTCACGGTAAATTAAGTAAGTTCCAGTTGACTTTACATTAAACATAGCAGTGACAGGATGAGCGCTAAATCATTGCGAGGGGCGTCAGCCTTGACGCAATCTCAAATTTTAAACTGCAAAAAATCACACGAGTTAAATCTTAACTAATTGATAAGTTTATGCTAGAATAAATAGTGTCAAAATGCTGAATTAATAGCGTAAAAAAATCTAAACTTTAGTTTGAAAATAAATGATAAAAAATTATTTATTTTTCATGCCATTTTTTAGTTTGCCACCAGCTCAAAATAATTTACTAATTTTTTTGAATAAAAACGGTCTGTGGCTTTCTGAGCTACAGGCCGTTTTTTATTTTTGATTAGAATAATAAGCACTAAACACAAACTGCAAAACGTAACACAGCGGGAGGATTAATTATGCCTTTAAAAAAACAAGTATCAGAGTCAAAAAGACGGCTTAATTCCGATACGGTTAAGCAGGATACTTCTGCTGCCCGAGCGAGAAGAGAGGCTGAAGAAAAAAGACGTAGGGCCAGGACCTTGGCTAAACAACAACAAGCGGCAGAGCGTATTGCTATGGCCTCAACAGAATTGGCCAGCGGTGTTACCCAGGCTTTAACGGCTGTAGAAGAATTAGCCAAGGCCATGGAACAGATCGCTGGTGGAGCAGAAGAGGCAAGCGGGGCAACGCAAGAATCTCTCGCTGCCATGAACCAGATAGTGAAACGGGTTAAGGAACAAGCAGACAATGCTGAAGAATCCAGGACTCAAGTTAAAAAATTACAGCAGCTTCTTGAAGAAGCACGGGTAGAAATTGGAGCCTTGGTGGATAGTGTTGTTCTAGGAGCCGAAAGGCAATCAGAGTCTGTAGAAAAGATGGCTGAATTAGAAAAGCAGGCGGACAAGATAAATGAAACAGTTAAGGCCGTAATCAAGATAGCGGATAAAACCAATCTATTGGCTTTAAATGCAGCCATAGAAGCAGCGCGGGCAGGTAAACATGGAAAAGGTTTTGCGGTAGTTGCCGACACAGTACGTACATTGGCCGAAAAGACCGAAAAAAATGCCGTCAATATTGCCCAGCTGGTGGAGCAGATCCAGACTCAGATGCAAGCCCTGAGTAGGGGGATAAATACTTCAGCGGAAACAGTCAAAAAAGAGGCCGATAAGGGAACTAATATAACTGCACAGCTCGAAGAGATCAAAAATGGTATGGGAGAGATCTATCAGAGTGCAGAGAACATTGCCCAGAATGCTGTAGAAGTGGAGCAGGCCTCTGTTGAGGCACAAAAAGGAGCGGAAGACATTGCCGCGGCAGCCGAAGAACAAGCAGCGGCCTGCGAAGAGGCCTTAAATAATGTTGAGCAACAAAAGATTGCTCTAGAGCAAAGTGAAAAGGCTGCTCAAGAACTGGAAGAGTTGGCTGAAGATTTAAAAAACAGCACAGATATAACCAAGAGTGCTGAAGAAGTCGCTGCAGCAGCCGAGGAACTGGCCGCTGCCATTGAAGAAAATCACCGCGCCAGCCAGGAAATTATGGCGGCTATAACCCAAATTAGCAAAGGAGCTGACCAGCAGAGTGCTGCCGTACAAGAAATTGCGGCCAGCATCAGTCAGATCGAAAAAAATGCCCGGGTGACTGAAGATAACGCCAAAGAAGCCATGAACAAAGGCGAAAACATGGCAAACTTTGTAGCAGAAAACATCGAAGCCGTGAAAGAAATGATAGAAGGCATTAAGAACAATCTGCAAGAAAGCTTAAAAAATCGGGAAGCCATGCAGCAATTGGATAAAATTGTGCGGCGTATGGATAAAATTGTGGATACCATTGCTACTGTGGCCATCCAGACAAGCATGCTGGCAGTCAGTGGGGCCATAGAGGCTGCTCGGGCCGGGGAGTACGGGAAAGGTTTTGCTGTAGTTTCTACAGACATTCAAAACCTCGCCAGTGATGCGGCTGAAAACGCAGAGCAGGTCAAGGAGTTGGTCAAAAGTATTCAGGATCAGATCATGTACGTAAGCAACTATCTAGCAGAAATTGTGAACGCAGCTATGGAGGAAGTGAAAAAGGCGGAAGGCACTACGCAGAAGCTGGATGATATTTCCTCCCAAATGAGAAATGTAGTCAATGGCAACCAAGTTATTTACGATGCCAGCATTGAGATCGTCACTGCTCTCTCCCAAGCCAAAAAAGGCATTGATGAAATCGCGGCTGCGGCTGAGGAGGCCGGGTCAGCAACAGCTGAAGCAAGCACAGCAGCACAAGAGCAAGCCAAAGGAATTGAAGAACTGGCTGCAGCCACAGAGGAGATCGCTTCTGTCGCAGATGAACTCCAGAGTTCATAAAAGAGGAGGATGTAATGGCGATGCAAGCAACGAAAATGTCAGCGGACCATTCTCCACCTGAAGGAGAAGGTTTGGACTTGATAGAAGCAGAAGATCTAAATCAATACATAACTTTTTATATTGGGAAAGAGTGTTTTGCCTTTCCCATGCATACAGTCCTAGAAATTATTTGGGTCCCGGAAACAGTTAGTGTGCCCTTGACCCCGGCAAGTCTTATGGGGTTGGCAAATTTGCGGGGGACTGTCCTGCCTGTGCTAGATTTACGTCTTAACTTAGGCCTGCCAGCCTCAGAACTTACTGAGACTAGTAGGGTTATCATTATTGATTCTGGCCACCCCATTGGTCTGGTGGTGGACCGGGTAGACCGTGTATTAAGCGTAGAGCCAGACAAGATTGAGGATGTTGACTCTGTCCAATCAACAGTACGCGTAGAATTACTGAGCGGAGTAGTTAAAGACGTTGGAGGACACAGCCTGATTCAACTTTTAGATGTCCGCTCCTTAATCCAGAAAGAATTTTCATCTCTTTTGGAGGAGGCAGACTCAGAGGATCAAAAAAGGGAGAGCCAGGGTTTTATAGAACGGAAAGAAAGTGAAGAGGAAGAAAACGACAGTGCCCGCCAGCTTGTAAGCTTTTTCCTGGACAACCAGGAATATGCCTTTGAGATTTCTGAGCTCAAAGAAATCGTACGCGTTCCAGAAGAAATCAATCATGTCCCGCAGACAGATCCTCATGTCTTGGGGTTGATTAATTTTCGTCACCAGATGCTGCCCCTAGTTAGTTTGCGTCGGATGTTCGGATTAACTAATGCGGAAGTGGATGAAAGTAACCGTATTCTGGTCGTTACCTTGGACAATGGGGCTGTCAGACGTCCACAAACTGTTGGCATCGTGGTAGATCGAGTACAGGAAGTCTTATATGTTGCTGAAGAAGACTGGGAGCAGATGCCTGGTCTACTCGCAAACAGTGGAGAGGTAGATGAAATAAAGGCGGTTTGTCATTTAAATGGAGGAAAAAGGCTTATTTCTGTGCTCTCGGCAAAAGATCTTTTTCAACATCCAGCCATGCAGGCCGCTGTTGAAACAGGACAGGAGTTTGAGGACGGGGAGGAAGATATGAAGACAGCTGATCTAAATCAAAAAAATACAGAAGATGAAGAAATTCAGTTAGTTGTATTCCAACTGGCTGATCAGGAATATGGCGTAATGATTGATGCAATACAGGAGATCATCTTGATTCCTGAAGAAATGAATGTTGTGCCCAAAACGCCAGACTTTATTGAAGGAATGATCAACTTGCGGGGTACTGTTTTACCTGTAATTGATATGCGCAAACGTTTTGGCCTAAAGGCCATTGAACGTAAGGATAGCCAGCGGATCATTGTCTTTAATATTGATGGATTGCGCAGTGGATTTATAGTGGATGCTGTATCTGAAGTATTGCGCATTCCAAGCCAGGTGATTGAAGACTCACCAAAGCTATCTGCAGACCAGGCGCGAATAATGGGTAAAGTGGCCAACCTGAAAGATCAGAACAGGATGATCTTGATTCTAGACGTTAGTAAGTTGTTAGACGAACAGGAAGTATACGAGCTAGAGGGTGTGAATGAAAAAAATAAGGAACCGGAAGCGTTAGCCGGTAGTTAGCCCTCTCTATAACCTAAATTTTCAAAACAGTGGAGGAAAGGATGCTGCGCGTTTTAGTTGTGGACGATTCAGCCCTGATGCGCAAATACATTCGGGAAATGCTGGAAGAAGAAGGTGATATAGAAGTTTTTACGGCCAGAGATGGACAGGATGCTTTAGACCAAATTCCCAAAGTAGACCCCGATGTCATTACCCTAGACATCAATATGCCCGTAATGGACGGGTTGACTTGTTTAAGTCACATCATGACCGAATTCCCCCGTCCAGTGATCATGGTTTCCTCATTGACCGAAAAAGGGGCTCTGGCCACATTTGAGGCCCTGGAGTTGGGCGCAGTGGATTACATTCCCAAGCCCGGGGGCACAATTTCCTTAAGCATCAAGGATATTCGGCCAGAACTCATTGCGAAGATACGGGCTGTGGCCCGTTCACGAACGCGTTGGTCCAAACTGCGTATTCATAGGGCAAAGCCCGAAAAAGTCACTATAAAAAAAGCTAAACCCAAAATAACTAAAGATATTCCCGGCCTCGTTCTAATCGGTTGCTCTACTGGCGGCCCTGGGGCCCTGGAAGAAATTCTAACCCAACTACCCCCTGACTTCCCCTTGCCTGTACTGGTGGCCCAACATATGCCGGCACGTTTTACCAATGTTTTTGCCAAACGCTTGAACCAAAGCTGTCAACTGGAAGTACGCGAGGTAAACCGTCCCTTGCCCCTGCAGGTCGGAGAAATTCTTATTGCCCAAGGTGATGCGGATGTCGAGGTCAGACGAAAGTTAGGGCGAAAGGTTGCTGTAAATCTCCCTGTGGACAATCAACTTTTATGGCATCCCAGTATAGAACGAATGGTGCGCTCTGCTCTCAAGTGTCTTGATCCCAAGGATATCATTGCTGTCCAACTAACTGGCATGGGGTATGATGGAGCAGAAGCCATGACAGAATTACATCGTCTGGGAGGAAGAACAATTGCTGAATCTGAAGAGACAGCTGTAGTCTTTGGCATGCCTAGAGAACTTATAGAGCGCGGCGGTGCAGATGTGGTTCTGCCTGTACATAAAATTGCTGACCGCCTGATAAAATGGACCATGTAAAAACCGAAAGGGAGAGAAAAACATGGCCTTAAAAAAAGCAAGAGATATACAAAAATCAAAACCTAAAGAAGAACGAAGGTCTTTGAAGCGTAATTTTCAGGGTCTTATAAATCAGCTTAATGATCCTGATATACAGATTCGACGGTGGGCTGCCAGAGAACTAGCTGGTTTTGAACAGGCTGTAGAACCGTTGTGCCGCCGTCTTCAGAAAGAGCAGGTGTTAAGTGTGCAAGAGGCCATTCTTAATAGCTTATTAACCATTGGCGGCGAAGAGGTTGTAAAGAATCTCATTCCTTTTTTACGCAGTGATGATGCAGGGCTTCGCAATAAAGTAATAGAAGTTCTTCAGGCATTACCCGAAGCCGTAGCTCCTTATATAGAGAAACTCTTGCGCGACCCTGATTCTGATGTACGTATCTTTGCTGTAGATATTTTACAGGTTCTTCCACATGCCCAGGTGCCAGAATGGCTTTTACAGGTAATCATGACCGATAACCATGTTAATGTGGTGGCTGCTGCCTTGGATCGCTTGGCAGAGGTAGGGACTCCTGAAATGATCCCTGCTCTTTTAGAGGTCAAAAAACGTTTTGCCAACGAACCATATATTGCCTTTGCCGTAGATACTGTTATTGAACGGACTAAGAGTGAAGCATAACCATGTCTCAAATCAAGATTTCGGATACAGATTTTGAACGCTTTCGCGACTACTTTTATCGTAAAACAGGTATATATTTTGGGAATTCCAAACGCTATTTTGTGGACAAAAGATTGATCGAACGCATTAAAGCTACTGGCCATAGTAACTTTCGTTCTTATTTCACCTTTATGCGTTTTCAGGCCTCAGGCAAGGAATTCCAAGAGCTAGTCAACTTAATGACTGTTAATGAGACCTATTTCTTTCGGGAAGAATATCAACTAAAGTGCATGGTTGAATCTGTATTGCCGGAAATTGTCCAACGCAAAAAAGAGGATCTCATTCGTATCTGGTCCATACCCTGCTCCACTGGTGAAGAACCCTATTCTATTGCCATTTACATTTTGGAATACTGGCCTCTTATTGATGAAGTAGATGTAGAGATTGTTGCCTCTGATATTGATACCACAGTATTAGAAAAATCCAAACAAGGAATATATAATTCTCGTTCCGTACAATATTTACCTCGAGAAATTTTAAGAAAGTATTTTAAACAATTATCAGGTGGCCGTTATCTTATTGACCAAGATTTGCGCGAAGCCATTGATTTTAGACAGATAAACATCTGTGACTTTGAGGATACAAAAAAAATGCGAGACTTTGATCTTATTTTTTGTCGCAACCTTTTGATCTATTTTGACGATGTATCCCGTCGCAAGGCTGCTGAGGCATTTTACGATAGCTTAAACCCTGGAGGAATTATCTTCTTAGGACATTCAGAGTCCATGAGTCGAATAACTTCCTTATTTAAGGTGCGAAAATTCCCCCAGGCCATTGTCTATCAAAAACCCTTAACCACCTGGAGATAGTCATGAAACGGGTATTGATAGTTGATGATGCAGTTACAGTCCGCATGTATCACCGTCAACAAGTAGAAGAAATAGGACTGAAAGCAGAAGAGGCAGCAAATGGAGTAGAGGCATTAGAAAAGATGATGCGTGATAATTTTGACTTATTGCTCGTAGATGTGAACATGCCCAAGATGGATGGGTATCGTTTTTTAAAAGAAGTACGCCAGAATCCGGAGTTAATGTCTATCCCGGCCATTATGATCAGCACAGAAGCCGGCGAGCAAGATGAAGCACAGGCCTATGAGGCCGGGGCAAATTATTATCTGGTTAAACCCGTGCAGCCAGAGGTACTCCAAAGTATCGTTAACATCTTGGTGGGAGGGACAAGATGAATACGCTTTTACAAGAGTTTATAAACGAATCCCGCGAACTCCTAGAAGAAGCCAGCCAGGCTTTTCTGCACCTGGAAAATAATCCGGATGATTTAAACATACTAAATAGTCTCTTCCGAGCTATCCATACCATTAAAGGCTCCTCTGGCTTATTTGATATTGCTCCCTTAACCAATGTAGTTCATGCTGCCGAGGATGTATTAGATATAGTTCGTGAAGGCCGCCTAAAACTATCTCCAGATATGGTGGATATCCTTTTAGATAGCTTGGATCAGGTAAATACTTGGCTGGACGACTTGGAAGCAGAAGAAAAGTTGTCGCCGGATGCAGAAGAGATAAGTGAAGAACTAAAAACAAAGTTAAGGGGCATGATTACTAATTTTGCCCAGGAAGAGGGAGGACAAAAAACTGACAATGGCCATGAAACTGAGTTGGCTTCAAGTATTGATTGGCTGGCCAAAATCAGTGAAGAGGATCGCCAAGGTATTGTACGGCAAGCCCAAAATCTAAATGATACATTGCTGACTATAACCTATATACCAGACGAACAGTGTTTTTTTAATGGCGATGATCCCCTTTATACCATGCGTCAAATCCCTGAACTTTGTTGGTTTGGCATAGAAACAAGAGAACCGTGGCCGGATATAAACGAGTTTGATCCATTTACCTGCCTGGTACAATTTTATGCTTTGACTAGGGCTTCCCTGGAAGAGATAAAGGAGCTTTTTACCTATGTTGAAGAAGAAGTACAGCAGACCAGAATTTCCGTACAAGACTTAATTTTCCCGCAAGGAGATGTTGGCGATAACGAACCCTTTGGCTTGTTTGTTCAGGACGCCACAAAGTTAATTGATGACAAGGACTGGTCATCTCTGCTCAAAGTTGTTGATGTGGCCCTAGAAGTGGCTGGTCCAGACCTTTTCCAGGCCTCGGCCCTGCGCTGGTTAAAAGTAGTTTTGGAGCATCCAAGCGGACCAAATGAAAGCCTGATAAAAAATCTGGTCCAAGCCGTTGCCACTGGCATAATGCCAGAAGGAGAAGTTGTTGAAGAACAAGAAGAAAATAATATTGACTACCCACAGGAAAAAGAACAAAAAAATGAACTTACCACTAAGTTGGCCCTCGACATTTTGCGCACTCAACAAAAGTTGCTCCAGCTTCCTTGCACTCCTGAGCTATGGACAGGACGTTTATTAAGTATTGGCGAAGTTTTAAAACGCAGTCTGCCTTTCTCTACAATAGAGAAAAGCACGGAAGAAATTTCTGCCCTTATAGATAAGGCTCAAAAAGAAAAAAATTTTTCTCCCCTTCTCTCTTTTATAAACGACATCTTATCATCCAAGGACAGTACAGAGCCAGAACCAATCCGCAAGGAACCGGAGAAACAGGCCCCTGTTCAGCAAGAAACAGAAAAAAAACCAGTTGTAAAACCGAGCCCTCCGGTTAAGCAGACGATCAAGGTATTAAAGGTAGACCAAAAACGCATAGATGTCCTAATGGACCTTGTAAGTGAACTGGTAGTGGCTAAAAACAGCTTGCCTTTTCTGGCCAAAAGGGCTGAAGAGGTTTTTCAGAGTAGGGAGATGGCTAAGGAACTTAAAACACAATACGGAGCTATAAATCGTATCTGTGAAGAGTTGCAAACAGCTGTGATGCAGGTGCGCATGGTTCCCGTATCGCATGTGTTTCAACGCTTCCCTCGCCTAGTAAGAGATTTAAGCCGAAGACTAGGCAAGAAAGTCAGATTGATTATAGAAGGAGAGGAAACAGAAGCGGACAAAAATGTTGTTGAAGACCTGGCTGAGCCACTGGTACATCTTCTGCGTAACAGCATCGATCACGGCATAGAACCCCCAGAAGAAAGAGAGACTTTGGGTAAGCCTATAGAAGGAGAAGTCCGTTTACGCGCTATCCACCTAGAGGATCAGGTAGTTATTGAAATTAGTGATGACGGCCGAGGAATTGATCCGGAAATAGTTAAACGCAAAGCCTATGAAAAGGGACTAATCAATGAAGAAAAGCTGGACCAAATTACAGAAGAGGAAGCCCTTCAACTTATTTTTGCCCCGGGTCTGTCCACGGCTGAACAGGTATCTGATGTTTCCGGTCGAGGAGTAGGCATGGATGCCGTCCGAACCATGGTTGAAAAGGCCGGTGGAAGCATCTCCATTAAAAGCGAAAAAGGGCGGGGTACAGTCATCAGCCTTTCTCTACCCTTAACCATGGCTGTAACCAGAGTACTCATGATTGAGGTTGGAGGAGAAATCTTTGGAGTACCCATAGAAAGTGTAATGGAAACAGTACGCGTGCCCGCAAATGACATCCATCTGATCAAAAATAAAGAGACCGTTATTTTACGAAATCGTCTGATTCCTTTATGTCGCTTAGGTGATGTTCTTCAACTCTCTACCCAAGAAAACGCTAGGAAAGAGACTGAAGAAGAGGCGATATTAGTAGTCAATACTGGCAGGGAGGAATTGGGCCTGATTGTGGACAAGTTTCACGAGGGGGTAGACATCATTTTAAAACCTTTGGAAGGCCTGATGGCTAAATTTCGCATTTATGCCGGAGCCACCTTGCTTGGCGATGGACGAGTACTTCTGGTTCTTAACCTTAAGGAGTTGGTCAAATGCCTATAAAAATTACCGAAGATACAGCTATTTTTTCAGATATTTGCACGGTGGAAGAGGCCGAGCCTCTCCTTGATTGGTTAAAAGAGCACCCTGCTGGCAAATTAGACCTTAAGCAGGCACAGCACATTCACACAGCCATTCTTCAAGTTTTGATGGCCCTGCAACCGGAAATTGCTTCCCCTCCGGAAGACGAATTTTTGCAGACAGTACTTGCAAAGGTAAGACATAAGGCCTGAAAATGATTCAACATACACTGATCGTAGCCATAGCTAACCGTAAGGGTGGAACAGGCAAGACAACTACTGCCGTAAACCTGGCTGCGGAGTGGGCAAGGCAAGGCAAAAAATGTTTACTAATTGATCTAGACACCCAAGGTCATGCTGGTTGGGGGCTTGGCTTTAAAGACATAAGAAAATTCGGCCTTTATGCCCACGACATGTTTCATGACCCTCAATTTCGTCTGCACACAGCAGTCCATAAAACGGATTTCGAAAATCTCTATTTCGTGCCCGCAAATTTAGATTTTCAAACAAGCAAAGCTGATCCTGACAACTTGATTTTAAAACGCCAGTTGGCTGATCTTCTTGCCCACCAATCTTTTGCCCGTATTATCCTGGACACACCACCTACTTTAGACCTTATCCTGGTTAATGCTTTGGCTGCTGCACATGGGGTATTAATTCCTTTCTTGCCCCATTATCTCGCCGGAATTGGCGTACGCCAAATGGCACGCTTGTTTTATCAAGTGGCTACTAATTATAATAAGGAGTTAAGGCTGATAGGACTTTTTCCGGTTATGTTTGATCGACGAATCAAAATGCATCAGCAGGTAATCAGAGAACTGACCGCCCAATTTGGCCAGCAACGTATTTTGCGCGGCATCCGTACTAATGTGCGCCTAGCAGAGGCCTTTGCTGCTGGCCAACCGGTTAGTCATTATGCTCCCAAAAGCCCTGGGGCCATGGACTACCACCTGTTAGCTGAAGAGTTAGAAACTTTGTGGAAACGATAATTTTCGTAAAAAAGGGGGATAACTATGAAAACAATTTTGCTCGTGGATGACTCAAGCACCTTACTTTTAAGTATGACTACTATTTTAACCAAAGCCGGCTATAAGGTTGAAAAGGCAGAAAATGGCCAGAAGGCGCTTGACAAAATAAATGCTGGGCTGAAACCTAACTTGGTTATTACTGATCTTAATATGCCGATTATGGATGGCATGACTTTGATCAAGGAACTGCGCAAACTACCAGGATTTCGCTTCGTACCTATTCTTATGCTCACCACAGAGTCCCAGCAGGCTAAACGCCAGGAGGCCAAAAAAGCCGGGGCCACTGGCTGGTTGGTCAAACCAGTAAAGGCCCAGGATCTGTTAGCGGTGATCAAGAGGGTCTTGCCAGGAACCTAACAAACTGAAAAAGTTATATAAAGTCAAAATAGAGAACAAATTGGACCCTGCTTATGGGAGGAAAGAAATGAAAAAAATTCCAAGGTGGCTAAGCCTGTGGCTTGTTTGTCTACTCGCCGGGGCGGGCGGATTTGGTCTGCACTGGGTGTTTGCTACATCGAGCGGGCTAAATATTGCTCTGTCTATCCCTGCCTTGCTGCTCATTACCTGGTTATGCTCCTTTATAGGACAATATTTCGGACAAGAAACAGAGCTTCAAAAAAAGAAAGAGTTAATTCAATTAACCCGCCAGATTAGTCGTGAGGTTACAGAACTAATAGAGACTATGCACCGGTTGTATAAAGAGTTAACCAAACTAAAGGGAAATGAAAATATGACAAGCCTCTCTGTTTCTTTGTCACAAATTAGCGACTTTAATTCAGTCGACGATACTGTGTCTTTTCTTCATGAATTGTATACAACTTTAACAAATATTTCTCATAAACTAACAGCATTGGTTGACGAACTAAACAGTCTCACCTTGGCTGAAGAAATCTCAGAGACAGATACAGCAGTAGATGATGATTTAACTTTAGAAATTCATCCACTTTTTGTAGAAAAAGTGGAAAAAAGTCTACAAGAGTTTTCCCTAACTAATAAAATTATTCAGGATCAATTGTATACAGTAACTAGAGATACAGAAGATGCTGCTAAAGATATTGTTGAACGTCTAGATCACGTAGATAAATCTGTTCAGGAACTTTTACACGTTGTAACAGAATCTATGGATCAAGTAAAACAACTAACAGAAGGGTCAGACTCTACTCATTGGAAGGATACTCTTGAATCAATGCAAAAGGGGGCCGAAGAGCGCCTTGTTGAGGCACAGGAAAATGAAAAAAATATGCGTCTTGTTTTAGATGATATAAAAAAATTAGTAGATTTAATTACTTTGGTCAAAGGAGTAGCAGATCAAACCAAGCTCCTGGCTTTAAATGCAGCTATTGAAGCAGCTCGCGCCGGTGAAGCAGGACGAGGCTTTGCGGTAGTTGCTGATGAAGTGCACAAACTTTCTACAAAATCTCAACAAGCAGCCGATGAGATGCAAAAACAAATTTTTGGATTAGTTAAAAGTGTCGAACGCCGTTTTGCATCTACATTGGACAAAGAATATAGCCTCAAACAAAAACGTAACTTTGATCAGTTGAACAACCAGCTTTTTGATCTACTTCATGCCTATGATGAGTTGGATAGAATCCACCAAGAGATGCTTGCCAAAATGCACACTAAAACACAGGAAGCTGCAAATTTGCTTATGGAGGCCATGAGCAACATTCAATTTCAGGATATTACTCGTCAAAGAATAGAAAATGTAGTGGAAACTTTAAATAAAATTAACTCGCATACTCAAAAATTTTTGGACATAATCCACAAAAATGACCAGGAGCAGCTCAAGGACCTGCAGCATTTTAAGACTGAAGAAATGGTTACCGAGTACAAAATGCATAGCGAACGCCAAGTACATGAAAACGTAACGGGAAAAACTCTAACAACAGATAAAGACGAAGGTCCTCAAATTGAATTGTTTTAAGAAGGGGTGGATAGTGCATTCTCCCCTTTTCCCCCAAAATATCGTCTAAATGCCTCTTGTACCCCCTGAGGCGTAAGCTCAGGTAAAGGCTCCACTTCAGCCAATACATTAACTTTTCCATATTTTTCTATGGCCTTTTTGTTCTCAATATTTTTAGGTCCATTTAAGACCACGCCCATGATCTCAAGCCTTGCTAGGCGGAGTTTATCAATGGTCAGGAGAGTATGGTTGATGGTGCCCAAAGTGCTTCTGGCAACAACCAGAACCGGGAGCGCGAGCCTTTGCATGAGATCGAGCATAAACTGCTCTTCATTTACCGGAACCATAATCCCTCCAGCCCCCTCAACGATGAGCGGGCCTTGGGTTTCAGGAAGGACAATCTGGTCTATGTCTATACTTATACCTTCTAGCCTAGCAGCCAGATGCGGGGAAAGAGGGGCCTTTAGTTTGTAAACCTCGGGGAAAATATATTCTTCATCCAGTCCGGTCATGTTTTGAATTTTTTGGGCATCAGTGCCCTCTTCTGTGCCGCTTTGTATTGGCTTCCAATACTTGGCTCCTAGCCCCAGAACAAGGAGGGCAGAAATAATTGTTTTGCCCACATCCGTATCTGTACCTGTGATGAAAATCTTTTCAGGAAGACTTAGCATTAACTTTCCTGACAACAGAAAAAATAGCCTGAGTTAGCCTGCTTATCTCGTCTGTGGAAATGATATACGGCGGCATGATATATATAAGGTTCAAAAAAGGCCTGATCCATACCCCCAGACGTACAAACTCTTTTTGCATCCAGGCTACATCAATGTTTTCTTTAACTTCAACAACGCCAATCCCCCCTAAAACACGAACTTCCTTGACTGCCGGCAAGTCCTGGCAAGGGGCCAGCTCTTTTTTTAGCTGTTTTTCGATACTCATAATCTTGTCCTGCCAGACAGAATTTAGCAAAAGCCGGACGCTGGCCCTGGCCACTGAACACGCCAGAGGATTGGCCATAAAGGTTGGACCGTGCATAAAAACGCCAGGCTCGACTCCCGAAATCGTTTCAGCTACTTTATCCGTACATAAAGTGGCAGCCAAAGTCATATATCCACCAGTCAAGGCCTTGCCCAAACACATGATATCAGGACAAATCTGACTGTGCTCACAGGCAAATAGTTTGCCTGTGCGACCAAAGCCCGTGGCAATTTCATCTGCAATTAGAAGCACTTGATACTGGGTACACAGTTCCCGAACCCGAAGTAGATACTGAGGAGCATAAAAACGCATGCCACCAGCACCTTGAACAATGGGCTCCAGAATGACCGCGGCAATCTCTTCATGATGTTTTTGAAGAAGAGTTTTAAACTCCGCAATGTATTTTTCATCCCACGAAGCATCAAATGAACATTCTGGTGCTGAAACAAAGAAATTTTTTGGTAAAAAATGGGTAAATAGTTTGTGCATCCCGGTTATGGGATCGCAAACAGACATGGCCCCAAACGTGTCACCATGATATCCTTTGGCCAGGCTTAAAAACTTCGCTTTGCGTGTTTTGCCCTTAGCTTGCCAGTACTGGAGGGCCATTTTCAGAGCTACCTCTACAGAGACAGAGCCAGAATCAGAAAAAAAGACTTTTTGCAACGGCTTGGGAACAATCTGGATAAGCAGGTTAGCAAGCTCAACCGCAGGCTGGTGGGTGAGCCCACCAAACATAACATGAGCCATTTTTTTTAGCTGTGATTCCAAGGCTTCATTAAGGAGAGGATGATTATAGCCGTGAATTACCGCCCACCAGGAGGCCATGCCGTCAATGAGTTCCCGGCCATCTGCAAGTTTTAAGCGTACTCCCCTAGCCTCTACCACTGGGTAAACAGGCAGAGGGTCCAACATGGATGTGTACGGATGCCAGATATGCTCGCGGTCAAATTGGAGAAGCTGTTCCCAGTCCTTTTTTGAGTTCATAGATTTATTTGGATTTAAGATGAAAGGTTTTAGGTGTGATATATAAAATCTAGGGTTTTTAAAAGCTAATAGGTTAACTTTTAAATCCCTTTCTTAGCCTTTCGAGCTTTTACCTTTTTACCTTTCGCCTTTCGTTTAAACTATACAAAAAAGCCCACCTCGGAGGTGGGCTTATAAACATGGTGGCGGAGGGAGAGAGATTCGAACTCCCGGACCCGGTCAAGGGTCAACGGTTTTCAAGACCGCCGCCTTCAACCACTCGGCCATCCCTCCGCATAAGTCAATCAAGCAGAAAATATATAAAAAGTTTAGGAGTATTAGTCAAGTCCTTGCATTTTTAAAAAGTATCATGCCTGTTGTAAAGTAGACAAAGAAAATCTCTTCCCAAAATAAAAAACCCGGACGCAAAAGTCCGGGAAGTATTATCATCTGTGGCGGAGAGGGAGGGATTTGAACCCTCGATAGAGGTTTTAGCCCCTATACTCGCTTAGCAGGCGAGCGCCTTCAGCCAACTCGGCCACCTCTCCGTGAAGAATCCTCATTTAACCAAAATGATTTTCCCCGTCAACCTAAGAATTTTTATATTTCCTCGAAAACAACTTATTTTTACCACCATCTATTGACATTAGAGCTGGTTATTGGTCACTTGGACTATATAATTAGATTAAGAAATTTGACTAAATAACTTTTTGATTTTTACTTAGTGTTCATTTTTACCCGCTCT